>JBIKMI010000074.1:0-10786 GCA_044359285.1 Kiritimatiellia bacterium | reverse complement strand
CCAGTTCCGGGTTGAACACGTTGATGATCATCCCGATCCCCCGTGCCAGGGCATCCAGCGTGCCGGACATCAGTTCCGCGGCATTCCAACGGCCTTCGCTCACAGCCTTGACGGCAGCCTCAACACTCATCCTGCGGCCTGCCTGCCGCGACACCCTGCGGGCGAAAGCCAGATCGGTGGCCACGGTCTCCAGACAGCCCCGGTTGCCACAGCCGCAACGCTCCCCGTCCGGGTCAATCGTCATATGGCCCAGTTCTCCTCCAAAGCCACGGCACCCCGTCACCAGACGGCCCCCACTGACGACCGCCATGCCTAGTCCGTCGCAAATATCCACCACGGCAAAATCATCCAATCCGCGCGCGGCTCCGAACATCCGCTCGGCAATGCAGAACCCATGTTCCTCCTGATGCAGCAGGACGGGCAGCTTCAGGCGCCGCTCCAGATCGAGCCCGGGCTGGCAGCCATCCAGAAAATGCAGATTGGGCGAGAGGGCGATCCGTTGTTCCGCATCCAGCACGAGGCCGGGCACACTAAGGCCCACTCCCAGACAGGGCGCCTCAACGCTTTTACGCACCCTCTCGACCTGAGTGGCCACGGCGGATACAAAGGCGCCGTAGGTATGAGGGGTTTCAAAGGCAACCGATCGTCCGGGATCAAGCACCCCATCCAGGGCGCTGGCCGTGACATGGGATACGTGGGTCCCCACCATCACCCCGATCACCTGGGCGCCCCTGCGTGATGGACGGTAAATCGCGGCAGGCCGCCCGGACCCATGTTGACGATCCGGGTCACATTCCACCAGTCCGGCCCGCGCGAGATTCTCCATCAGCCGTGACATCGTCGGCGCACTGATATGGGTGCGGCGAACGAGTTCGGCCCGGGAGACCGGCCCTTCCTGCCAGAGCAAATCCATGATGCGGCGCGCATTGATCTGCCGCAAAAGCGACGGAACAACACGGGACTGCCCGGATTGACCCCCGCCAACGGACGGGACGGAAGCCGATTCGATCCGGGCACGGAAGCCCGCTTTGTCTGTCTTCCTGTTCATGCTAGGTCGCTACTGAAAATCGATAAATCATCGTGTTCTGATAGACTTGGCCGGGCTTCAGGACCGTGCTGGGGAAGGACGGCTGATTGGGAGAATCCGGATAATGCTGGGGCTCGAAACAGAACCCGTTGCGGGTCGCGTACGCCCACCCCCCTTTGCCGATGACACCATCGAGAAAGTTCCCGGTATAGAATTGAGTGCCCGGCGCGGTGGTCAACACGTCCATCACCCGGCCCGATGTGGGCTCTTCCACCGTGGCAGCGAGGGCCAGTGTCCCATCCCCCGGGCTCAGGATCCAATTATGATCATAACCGCCACCAAACGCGATCTGCTGATCCGGGCTGTTAATCCGCTCCCCGATTTTCCGGGGTTTCCTGAAATCAAAAGGGGTTCCCTCAACGGAGCGACATTCCCCTGTGGGGATCAGGGCCTCGTTCACCGGAGTGAAAGCCTCTGAGTGGATGGTCACCACGTGATCCAGCACATCCCCCTTACCCGCCAGATTGAAATAGGAATGATGCGTCAGGTTCACCACCGTATCCCGGTCGGTGACCGCCGTATACTCCAATACCAGAGCGTTGTCCTCGGTCAGGGTATACACGGCGGTGACGGAGAGCGTGCCCGGGAAGCCTTCCTCGCCATCGGGACTGATATAACGCAGGGTCAGCGCCGGGCCATTGGGCGTCATGGCCGGGGTGGCCGCCCAGATGACCTTGTCGAACCCGATGAGGCCGCCGTGGAGCGAATTGGCGCCATTGTTGGTGGCAAGGGTGTAGGTTCGGCCGTTCAGGGAAAATTTCCCGCCAGCGATCCGGTTTCCGAACCGGCCCACGAGGCACCCGAAATAGGGGCTCTTCGTCAGGTAATCATCCAGGTTATCAAAGCCCAGCGCGACATCCCCCATCAATCCGGCCCGGTCCGGAACGTTCAGCGACACAACAATTCCGCCATAATCAAGGATCCGGGCTTCTACACCCGATTTATTGGTGAGGGTAAAGACCTGCACCGCACGCCCATCCGCCAATTTGCCGGATATTTCAGATTTAATGGTCATCCTGGAATTCCTAATTTCCTGGTTTTGACAGAGCAAAACCATCCATCGCTATTTAATGAAGGGTTTTGCTCTGTCAAAACCAGAATTCAACCAGGTTCTTCATTTCCGTGACAATTGTGAGTAGGTCGGGGTACGAATGTCAAGGAGACATCCTGTTCATCATTCCTTCATCATTCCACTTCAGGAATCAGATTGACGAAACGGCAAGAAGCGGACAAGGTAATCGGCTAGCAATGGGGCTATGAAGAAATTTTTGTATGGTTGATTCACGTTCTGAAAAAGTTAAAACCGATGGGACCCCCCTGACCGATGCCGATATCCGGCGTGGGTTACGGGTAAACATCATTGCCGGCTGCCTGGGAAACATCTGGGCTAATATTGCCGGCGGGATGCCCTTAACCATGCTGATGAACGCCCTCGGGGCCAGTGGTGTGATGATCGGGCTGACCTCCACCGTGGGCCAGTTGGCCATGGGCTTTCAGTTGCTTTCGGCTTTGGTGGCGGAACGCCTGCCCGCCCGCAAACCGTATTGGGCCACGCTGGTACTGCTGCACCGCCTGCTCTGGTTTGTTCCGGCCCTGTTACCCCTCTTTGTACCGCCCGGAACTCCCTGGATGGTGGCCGCCGTAGTCGGGGTCGTGGCCCTTAGTTCCGTACTGGCACAACTCGGCACCGCCCCCTGGTGGAGCTGGATGGCAGAACTGGTCCCGCCTCAATCCCGGGCCAGTTTCTGGGGCATCCGCCACAGTCTGGTCTCAGTGGTCGGGTTGCTCGGCATGATCGGGGCCGGCTGGGCGTTGGACTTGTTCAATGATCCCACCCAGCCACGCCGGGTTCTTAACGGCTTCGCCATTGTCTTCAGCATCGCTGCCTGCCTCGGGGTGGCCGATGTTCTGGTTCACCTGAAGGTGCCGGAGCCCAAGCCCGGCGGAACCCGCTCCTCCGGCAACTTGCTGGAACGGTTTATTCAACCCCTCAAAAGCCGGGATTTTCTCTGGCTCACCCTGTCGATGGGGGTCTGGACGTTTGGCGTAGGCCTGATCGCACAACTGGGCTTTGTCTATCTCAATCGCGTCTATCATATCGGCTATAGCGCCATGTCGGCCCTGGTCATCAGCGGCATGGTCGGCGCCTCCATTGCCGGCTTCCTCTGGAGCTACGTCATGGATCGCGTGGGGGCCCGTAATTTCGGCGCGGTCATGATGATTCTGGCCCCGGCACTGGGCGCAGGCTGGTTCTTCATGCTTGACACCCATGTTTCGCTGCACCTCCCCTTTCTGGCTCCGTTTTCCCTGCCACAACCCATTCTGATCTTGCTGGTGGTAAACATCTTCGGCGGCCTCTTCTATTCCGGTGTGGGCCTCTCGCAGGTCAGTTTGATCGCCGCCCTGATGCCGGCGAATGGCCGGACCATGGCCATGGCTGTCCATTGGTGTGCGGTCGGCGTACTGGGTGCACTGGGCCCCCTGGTCGCCGGCAAAGTCATGGACTGGACTGTTGCACATCCCATTCACTGGATCATGCCCACCGGCACCGCCTTCGGGTTTTACCATATCCTGATTATTCTGCAGGTCGCCATTGTCTGGCTGGTGGCGGTCAAGATGCTGCTGGCCGTCAAACAGCGCAAGGGTGAAATGACCTTCCGCACCGCGCTGGCAAGCCTCCAGGTGGGCAACCCGCTGCGCATGGTCTCCGGCACCTTCAATGTGATGTCGTTGCTCAACTCCACCACCCGCGACGGCCGTGCGGGCGCCGTCCGTAAACTGGGCGAAGACCGCTTCCGCATCGCCGTGCGCGACTTGATTGAAAAACTGGAGGATCCCTCCTCCCAGGTACGCGAGGAGGCCGCCATGGCACTCGGCCGGATCGGCAGTCCGGATGCGATTGATGCACTGGTCCAGAAACTGGATGACCCGAATATTGACCTGATGCCCCAAATTGCCCGGGCCCTGCGCCAGACCCATGACCGGTCGAGCGTAGACGCCCTGATCCGCCGGCTCAGGGATGGGGATCGGGAAACGGTATCGGAAATCGCCCGCACACTGGGTGAAATCGGGGATCCCCGCGCCTCGGAACCGCTCATGAAGGTGCTGCAGGAGAGCCATGACTCAAAGGTCCTCTCCGCTTCAAGCGAAGCACTTGCCAAATTAGGGGAAATGGCGGCGATTTACGAAATCCTGCCCCGCCTGCAACAAACCGCCAACCCCGTCCTGAAACGCTCGCTGGCCGTAGCCGTGGCGGATTTAATCGGGGAACCGGGTGAATTCTACCGCATATTGATCCGGGAGCAACGGGAGCGCAACTCCGCCGTCGAACCCCTCATGGACAAACTCCGGACGTCCATTGAAGAGGCCACTCAGGATCGCATGCAGGATCAGGGACGGGCATTAATTGAGAAAACACGACAAATTGAGCAGGCCTATACCGCCAGCCGGCTCGTCGGCATCGAGGATAGCCTGTTCGATTTATCCATCGGACTCGCCGCTCTTAATTACGGGGTTAAATTTGGCGGGGACACCGAAACCTTTGTCGAAACCCTCATCTGGCACGATTCCCGGTTCGGGGTCGGCGTGTGGTACCTAGAGCTGATGCGCGAACTTCCGAGTTCATTTTGTCCCGATGATACCGATGCCCTGCTAGGCATTTATGTCCAGTCGCTCTGGGTAATCACCTGAGGAAGACTTCACCACTAATGGGGAAATGAAGAAATCCAGAGAAGAATTTTAAACAGAAGCTCGCGAAGATCGCGGAGAAGAAATAAATGTTTTGCGATTTTTGTGTCTGGCGATTACGCCATCCATCAAAAATCGCAAAACGGTATTCCGTGAATTGAAGGACAAAAAGGGGTGCAGAGACTCGTGCAAGGAATGTTTTCTATGATTCCTTAAAAATCCCGTAACACTTCTTCTTCGCGGTCTTCGCGAGCTTCTGTTCAAACTCTTTTCTTAATCTAGATTTCTTCATTTCCCCATTAGTGGTGAAGTCTTTTACCCACTAGGTCAGGTTATTTTCTGACAGCGCCTACCCCTCATGGCCGCATCAAATATCACGTAACCGATTCAGGATAAGCAGGATATGTCCTGATGCGATCAGGGTCGCCACATGGTTTTTTGTGAAACGATTCTGCCGGATATGCCAGGTGAGCAACCGTCGCACTACCTGCAGGTCAGCGCCGTTAAGTAGGGCCGGATCCTTGACATAAGTCAGGGCCTCGGCCTCCCAATGCTCCCAGTCGAACCGGACGACAAACCCATTCTTGTAACAGGCATCCATAAAGCGGGAGACCTGTTTCATAAAGGTCTCATCCGGCCAATTCTCCTCGTCGACAGGGATCTGTCCGTCAGGACAAAAGGCGGGATCCCCGAAAATCGGGATGAATTCCAGGAGGTTGGCCAGATGCTGCGGTTCGAGCGCTTCAGTTTCTTTGATGGAGCAGGTTTTCATGGGAGGGAGTTTGACAGAATAAACCGGATTTTCAAAATAGTTTAAATGCAAAAGTAATTCTGGTAGATTTCAGAGCATGAATCACGACTGCATTTTTTGCAAAATCGTCAAGGGGGAGGTCCCTTGCACCCGCCTCTACGAGGATGCGGATGTCCTGGTCTTTATGGACATCGGCCCCGTGGTGAAAGGCCATGCGCTGGTCATCCCGAAAGCGCATCATAATCCCCTGATGGATACCCCGCCGGACATCCTCCAGAAACTGATTACCGTGGTGCAGCGGATCGCCCGCGCCCAGATGAAGGGGCTTCACGCCGACGGCATCAATGTCTCTCAAGCCAATGGCACGGTGGCCGGACAAGTCGTGCCCCACATCCATTTCCACGTCATCCCCAGGTTTGCCACCGATGGTTATCACGGGAACTGGCACCCCAAACAATACGAGAGTCCCCAGGAGTTACAAACGATCGCCGATCAGATCAGGCAAGCCCTTTGCTAGCTCGGCAAAGAATTTCAGGCAGAATGAACAGAATATACAAAATAAGTGGGTTCTTGATTACGCATCATTCTGGTCATTGTGTTAATTCTGTCAAAAACCTCGTCTAGGGAACGGATCATGAAACGCCTTAATTTTGAAGAAGCCATGCGGGTGATCCTGAAGGAGGATCCCCGCTATCCGCTGGAAGCCTATGTCTTTCTGCGCCTGGCCCTGGACTTCACCATCCGCGCCCTGAAAAAGCCCACCGCAGGCCCGGCGCGACATATCTCCGGCCAGGAACTCCTTGATGGGATACGGCTTTATGCCCTGCAGGAATTCGGACCCATCACCCGGACCGTGCTCGAGACCTGGGGGATCACCCGGACGGAGGACTTCGGCAACCTGGTCTTTAATCTCGTCTCCCATGGGGTACTCGGCAAAACCGATGAGGATAAAATTGAGGATTTCGGCAACAGTTATTCATTTCAAGCCGCCTTCACCGACCCGTTTCTCCCCACTGCTTCAAAAGAGTCACACAAACCCATCAAACGCAAACGCACCCGGACAAAGGAACCCTCATGACCCTGAAATTCTGCCGCCTCTTCGCCCTCGCCCTCAGCGTAGGCCTCACCACCCTCGCCGCCGATAAAACCGGGGATGCCGCCCTGGCCATTTTAAAACAATCCAATGACCGCATCCAGCGTTTCAGCCTGGACAACGGGATGACCCTGTTGATCAAAGAGGATCACGCCGCCCCGGTGGTCTCCATTCAAATCTGGGTCGGATCGGGCTCGATTCATGAAGGCCAGCTGCTGGGTGGCGGCTTGTCCCACTATGTCGAACACATGATTTTCAAGGGGACCCCCACGCGCAAGCCGGGCGACATCGCCAAAACCATCATCAGTCTCGGCGGGGAACTGAACGCCTACACCAGTTTGGACCGCACCGTCTTCTTTACCGATATCCCCTCGCGCAACTGGAAGGCCGGACTCGATACCCTGGCCGATGCCGTGATCAACGCCTCGTTTCCGGAAGAGGAATGGCGCCGTGAAAAAGAGGTGATTCTTCGCGAATTCAGCATGGGAAAAGATAATCCCGGCCGCCAGATTAACGAATTGCTCTTCCACACCGCCTACACCGTCCACCCCTACCGGCTACCGGTCATCGGCCTGAGCGACATCTTTAAATCCATTACCCGTGAGGGGCTTCTGGATTACTACCACCGGCGCTATGTGCCCGACAACATGGTGGTGGCGGTCGTGGGCGACCTGCAGGCATCGGAGGCCAAAGAGGAGCTGACCCGCGCATTTTCCAGTTTTGTCCGCAAGCCGAATCCGCCCCTCTTCGTCCCGGCCGAACCCCTCCAGACCACACCCCGTTCGGTCCGCAAAGCCGGCCCCTATCAACTTTCCCGCCTGGTGGTGGCCTTCCATACCGTCTCCCTTTCAGACCCGGATGCGCCGGCGCTGGAGCTGCTCGCCTCCATCACCGGTGGCAGCCAGAGTTCGCGGCTGGTACAGGACATCAAGGAAACGCGGAAGCTCGTTCACGACATCAGCGCCTCTTCGTTTACCATGCGCGATCCCGGCCTTTTCCTGGTGGGTGCGGAGCTCGACCCTGCCAGGGAAACCGAAGCAACGGAGGCGATCCAGGCCGCCATTGCATCCTGGGCGCAAACCTCTTTCAAGAAGGATGAAGTCGAGAAGGCACGCCGGATCATGTTGGTGGGCGAACTCGGCCGCCTGCAATCCATGCATGGCCAGGCCGCCAGTTATGCCGAGGGAGAGCTTTTCATGGAGGATCCCCGCTATGCCGAGGCCTATCTGGCCCGCCTGAACGCCGTCACGCCGGCCGACCTTCAGGCCGTAGCCCGGAAATACCTGCGCCCGGAAAACCGGGTGACGGTCATTCTCGGCCCTGAAAAGGAATCGGCCACGACCCTCCCCGCCGCCATGAGTCAACCCTCCGAGGTGTTCAGGAAAACCCTCTCCAGCGGCATCCCGCTGATCGTGCGGGAAGATCACCGGCTCCCCTTCGTCTACGTCTGCGCGGCCTTCAATGGCGGAGTGATTGCGGAAACAGAAACCAATAGCGGGATCACCCAGCTGATGTCCGAACTGCTCACCCGCGGCACTCCCAACCGCTCCGCCTCCGAAATTGCCGCCACGCTCGAGCAACTCGGGATCGGGCTCTCCCCCTTTGCCGGCTACAACAGTTTCGGACTGCGCGGCCAGTCGCTTTCCGGGGAGGCGCCACTGCTGATGGACGTGATGTTTGACTGCCTCAGCCAGTCGGCCTTCCCCACCAATGAAATCAACAAGCAGAAGACCATTCAGCTGGCGGCCATTGAGTCGCGCAAGGAACAACCCATGCAGGTGGCGCGCGAGGCGCTGGATGGAATGATCTTTGCCGGCCACCCGTACCGGTTACCCCTGACAGGGAGAGAGGAGTCCGTCGCCCGTCTCGATCAAACCACGATCCGGGAGTACTACCGGAAACAGCTGGTCTCAGGGAATATGGTGCTCTCGATCTTCGGGGATATCACCGCCAAGGACGCCGAGGCGCTGGCAGAGAAATATACCCGCCGCATCCGCCGTGATCTCGCCCCGGCCCGCCTGGCCGTCACCCCGCAACCCGTGCTCCCTGCCCGTGTGGAAACCCGCGAACCCCGCGAGCAGTGTATTGTCCTGTTCGGCTTTCCAGGGGCCGGACTGGCGGATCCGCGCCGGGACGCCTTGCTGCTTCTCGAAAATGCCATGAGCGGCATGTCTTCCCGTCTCTTTGAGACCGTCCGCGACAAACGCGGACTCGCTTATTATGCGAGTACCAGCCAGCGGGTCGGCCTGGATTCCGGACTTTTCATGATTTATGCGGGAACCCGGGCCGATGCCCTGCCGGAAGTGGAAAAACTTTTTCGCGCTGAAATCGAACGGGTGGCCACCAAAGGGCTGGAGCCCGACGAGATTGACCGCGCCCGCAACATGGTGATTGCGGAACACGAGATGGGACTGCAGGACAACGGGAACCTGGCCATGTCCTGTGCCTTGAACGAGCTTTATCGACTCGGGTTCGACCATGAATTCACCACCCGCAAACGCATCGAGGCCGTCACCCCCGAGCAAATCCGCCAGGCCGCCACCTCCATCCTGGTCACCAACCAACTGGCCATTTCCATCATCCTGCCGAAAGCCGAGGGAAAGACTTCACCTAATGGGGAAATGAAGAAATCCGGGAAGAGATAGATTTACCACGGAGACGCGGAGATATAGGGAGAGAAGGAAATCCAAATGTGTCGTTTATTTTGCCCCCATGAGTACATGTGGCCAAAACAAACGACACGGTTCCCTTGAGGAATACAGGAGAGCACTTCGTCAATGCGACTCACTTACAGCAGGCAGGCTCCTCAGGCCAGATCGGGACAGGTCTTCTTTAACCCCTCTTTCTCGTGGTATAACTCCAGAAAAACGTTGCGGAATTTTGAATTTCGGTACTCCGGAATTATAAATTCCGCAACATTATACTCGAATTCTCTCTCTAAATCTCCGCGTCTCCGTGGTAAAATTCTGTATGTTTCGTGTGTTTTAGACGCGTCTGCCCTGCCCCGCCCATCTCCACATTGACATCCCCCCCTGCAAGTCGCTATCATACAACCCATTATGTTGCAGATGGAGTTTATGACGTGAGAAAAATAGTTAATGCGATTAAGAATTTATTTAGCGGGAAGGCTGTACGCAAGGGCCCTTCCGCGTATGTTTATGTGTATTCAACCGGGAAAGAAGGATCGAACAGCGAGGTCAATGCCAATGACCAGATTGCCATCCTGCGCCGGCTTTCCTCCTTTGTAGGCAAGCGTAACACTCCCGTTACCATCATCTTCCCCGGCCGCCCCACCCGCAAGATCCCGGATGGTGCCAAACAGGATGGGGTACAGGCCCGGTTTGCCACCAGCGAACAATTGGAGAAGGTAGTCAAACAATCCATCGGGGAATTCCAGAAAACCCATGCGGTTGTACTGGCGGCCGAACGGTCTGAATTCCAGAAAATGGCCGACAAACTGGGCATTGGCTACAGCTTTGCCAGTACGTTCACCCGGACACTTGACACCGTATGCGGTCCGCTCCAACGGGAGACCAAACCCCAGCCGCCCCGCAAACCCCAGCCGCCAAGGCCAGCGCCACAGGCTAATGAGGCTGCCACGGACGCCTCAACCGGCACGGCCGAACCCCGCTCCACCGAGGTCTCGAACGAGGTCTCCGACGAGCGTGCAAGCGAAGCTCCTGCCAGTGATGAAACGACCCCCGATACCACTGAACCGGGACCGGAATCCCCGGTGTCTGGTAAATCAACCAGTTCACGCCCGAAACTCCAACGTCATGTCCCCTCTCAAAAGCGGGAACTGACCGACCGGGCGATTCTCGATTTGATCGATCCGCTGTAATTGACAAGGAGCTTGATATGACAAATAAAATGAAGCAGGTAATGATGGCTGGCGTGGTTTCAGTCCTTTGCGCAACAGGTGCCCTGATCTGGACCGGTTGCGACACGGCTAGTGCTGACGAAGAGTTATCTGTTAGCCCATCGAGTGCCGTCATTAAATCCGGCGAGAGTGTTTTGTTTACCGTTTCAGGTGGCTATCATTACACATGGACTCTTGATCCCGATGATGGAAGCGGGCAGTTAAGCTCATCAACTGGATCAGAGGTTAGGTATTTTTGTTTGGCAACGAATGGCACAACTCCTAAGAAAATTATCGTTACCTCCACTA
>JBIKMI010000345.1:0-2877 GCA_044359285.1 Kiritimatiellia bacterium | reverse complement strand
GGAGGAGAGGGGAATTTCCTCCTCTTTCTCGTAGTATTACTCCCAGGAACCGTTGCGGGAATTTCAGAGGCGGTACTCCGCATCTTAAATACCCGCAACATTCTCTTTGCCTGTTGGAATTCTCTGTGACTCGGTGTCTCAAGCCTGGTACTCCAGGCGGGTGGTAAGGCATTTTGCATCGTGCGGGAATGGCTACTATTTAGTGGCCGGAGTAATAAGCCACAGCCAAGTGGGGAAACACCGGGGGCGCATCTGATTAGGTGCCCAAGGAATTTCGAGTGCTGCACCATAATCGCAGATGCACCCGTCGGATACTCGTTTTTCTCGGCTCTTGCGCGCGGAGGCGGCTTGGGTATAACCTCATGTCATGAGAGAGAAGAGCGATGGAACGGACACCCGGCCGGTGGCGTGGATTTCTGCGGGCAGCGCGCGAGACGAGTATGGCCGCCTGTTCCCGCACGTCCGATGGGAGCTGCCGCCCACGAGCCAGTTCTCTGTTCCGTCCGCCATGGTGACGGAACTGCAGAACTGGCGGTCGACCCTGTCGCTCACCCAGATTCGATACGAGCACTTGCCCGATCTTGCGCGGCAGGGCTGGTTGCGTCCGCTGGATGGATGGTTCAAGCCCGGGGATCTGGCCGCCTACTCCCCCCAGGCCCTGGCCATGTGCAGGGTGGACGGACGACTGTACGCGATCCCCGAGGATATCACGCCGTTCGTGTTCTTCGCCCATATCGCCCTGCTGAAGCGTCTAGGGTGCGCCCCCCCCCGCACGTGGGAGGATTTGGAGCGATTCATGGTCGGGATGGCCAAAGCGCGGCTGCCGGTGAGAATGCTGGCGGGCGGTGCGGGCTTCCGCATGGGATTCCTGCTGTCGTTACTGGGGGCGAACGGCGTGGCCCCGGCCTCGGGCGATATCCTGCTCCGCCGGGCTCGGCAAGCTGGAGAGGCCTATGAGTGGATACGGCGGCTGACACTGGACAGACGTATCGTGCCGCTGGACGCGTTGATCCATCCCCGGTCCGCAAAGCGATCCCCCGCCGGGTTGGGCATACAGGCGGGTTTCGGGTGGCTTAACAAATTCCAAGGGATGCCCGCGAGTCAACTGCGCCGGTACGTGTTCCTGCCATTCCCGCGCGGTCCGTCCCTGTCGGCCGACGAGCGTCCCTGGGCGCTGGTGATGGGCTCCTGCTGGTGCTTGCCCTGGAGCCAGGTTCCGCCGGAGATCCCGGTCGGGGTGTTGCGCACCATCCATGCGCCGGCCACGCTGTCCGCGATTCCGGACCCGGACATGTTCCCGTATCTTGCCATCCGGTCGCGATGGGACGATCCGGCGGTGCGGCGCGGGTACCCGTTGTGCGCGAGTGCCCATGACCTGCTGGACGGAATCGAGCCCATCCCCTACGACAACCAGGCGCAGGTGATCCGGCTGGAGATCAGTTTCCGCAACGCCCTGCTGGACGGCATGGACGGGGCCGGGTGGCTGGCGGTCTACGCGGGGATGCGGGATGGAAAGGCGATGGGCGGGCCCCCTCCGATGCGGACGGTGTTGCAGGCCATAGACTCGCGGCTGGGGGAGGTGCGCGGGGTGGGCGATGTGGCGCGGGCGCTGGGGTTGCATCCTGTGCGGCTGCGGCGTCTGATGCGCCTTGAGATGCGCGAGGGGGCGGGGGCGTATTTCCGGATGCGGCGCCTGGAGCTGGCCCGGCAGTTGCTGGCCAAGGGCGGGCTGAAAATCAACGAGATCGCCGCGCGGGTCGGCTACCGCAACGCAACGTCCTTCTGCCGGGCGTTCCGCCGCCGCTACGGGCATTCCCCGGGGGCGGATACGGCGCAAACCACCTGACCCTGCCGCTTTTGTGAGCAGGGCAGACGCATCTAAATGCCAGTCAATCCAAGAGATTTGAACAGAAGTCGCGAAGTTCGCAAAGGTCAACTGTGGCGTTTATTTCGTTGCCACGGGTACATGGCAACAAAAAAACGCCACGGTTTGCTTGAAGAATCGAAGACTTGTCGTCTTCTGCCGAGGGCCGGTGCGGTATTTTTATTTCTGGTACTCCGGAAATACAAATACCGCACCATTTTCACGGGATCAGCCTCTCCCCTTTGCGTTCTTTGCGACTTAAGCGAAGCGGGTGTTCAAATTCTTTCCGATTCTGCTGGCTTTTTTTTGACGCGTCTGTCCTGCTTTCGTTAGTCCGAAGCGGTACATACTTTGTTCGATTGTGTACATTCTTTCTCCTTTGTTCGCGAGGCCGGACTTGGGATAATCTAGATGTTGTAAAAAGCACGAATTCCGACGGGTGTCCGGGGTCGTTCCTGAGTGGTGGCTTTATGCCCTGGTGATGGGATGCAGCAAGGAGGTTTCGATGAAGTTTGCACATGGTGATCGACTAATCGTGATGATCGTAGCGTTGGCGCTCGCCCTGCTGGCGGGCGGCGAGGCGGAGGCGGGATCCCCCTATACGTGGACTCAAACGACTGGAGGACCCTATAACTGGGATGGTTCGAACTGGGGCCAAGGCGCTTCCTATCCCAGTGTGGCCAACGATGTCGCCCTTGTCACGGCGAACCTCACAACGAACCTCGTCATTAACCTGGGAACGAGTATTACGGTTGGATCCATAAGCGTGGGAGATCCGACGGCGCCTCCGTTTACTTACACCATCCAGCCGTCTGCTACCCAGACTATCACCCTGAATAATGGCGCGAGCACGGCGACTATCAAGAAACGCGGGCTCTCCCAGGACGCCCGGGCGAATGACACGATTTCCGCCAACATCATCCTTGACTCCGATCTCACGTTTCAGACCGATACAGGGGGCTCCGGTTGCGGCGTGACGCTCTCCGGCGTCATCAGCGAGAACGGCAAGAAGA
>JBIKMI010000374.1:0-2536 GCA_044359285.1 Kiritimatiellia bacterium | reverse complement strand
GCATTTTCCGGTTGTCCTTGGCGAGGACGGCGCCGCCAGCGAGGCGATCGGCGTTCCCTCGGCGAGCCGTATCAGCCGGGATGGTGTGCGTTACACCCTTTTGATTCCCGCTGTGTGGCAGCTCGATCCGTACCGGATGGAGGACAAGGCGTTGCGGTTCATCCTGGGTATTGCCATTCGCGACGATGATGGGGCGGGAGTGGAGGGTGTGCTCAACTGGGGTGGCCCGGCCAGCCGCAGTGTGGTGAGGTTTGAGTAGGAAGAGTGTCGGGTGTCGCGTGTCGGGGGGCGCGTGTATGCGGGTGAGGGGCAAAGGGGCTGAATCGTTCAGCAGGGCAAACGCATCTAAAAAGTCCCGCGGATGCATGAAAACAAAAGATAATCGACTAAGACTGTGGTTTAAGCGTAACCAAGTAAGTGTGAGATTAAGGGTGGGGCTAAGAGGGCGATGAAGTGTTGGGACACGTAGTCCTACACTTGCTCCCACACGTAGGCCCATTCTTAGTTGGTTACGCTTAATCGAACCGCTTAGTCGACTTATAAGTGGCAGGAGTAAGTGTAACCGACGACGTGTGGGGTGTCGGGTGGCGTGTGGCGGATATGGAACTGGAATTAGGAAAGGACTGTTCATGAAAAACGTCAAAGCAGGTCTTGCGTTGTTGATCATGATTGGAATCGCCGGCCGGGTTGCCGCCGCGGCGGAGACGCCCGATCCGGTGGCGTTGAACTGGGCCACGCGCGCTGCAATCGCCCGCGGGGTGGCCTACCTCAAGGAGCGGGCGGCCGCCGACCCGGAGGGCTGGATCGTGTCGCCGTATCGCTCGGCAACCATTCTTGGATACACCAATGCGGTCAGGCGCTTCTCGATGCGACCCACACCGCTGTACGAGTACGAGACGTACACGGTCTACCGGCGGGCGCCCGGCGAGAGTTCCCAGTCGTCGAAGGCGCTGGTACCGGTTCAACTGCAGCGCGTGAAGCGGATGATCTCGAAGGAAGGCGGTCCTGAAAGGATTGAAGAGGATCCCAACGGTTCCATTTCCCAGACGGTCCAGATGCCCATCTACGGTGAATTGGGTGGCAATACCTGGTTTTTCGGCCGCCTCGGCCAGAACGCCATGGCGCTCTATGCCCTGCGGGCGGCCGGCGTACCCGGCGACGACCCCGCCGTGAGCAAGGTGGCCGGTAATCTGGCGGAGTTTGTGCAGTTTTACGGCATGCCGGATGCCACCTGGGAGGTGGCCTGGCTGGCGGCGGCGTTCTCCCGCCTGTCCGGCCAACAGGCGGAGGAACTGACCCGGCAACTCGCCTCCAAGCTGCTTGACGGACAGATCACCGACGGAGTGGCGCGCGGGCTCTGGGGCCCCTGTTGCATCAATCTTCCGCTCTTGAACGCCCTCATGGAGCAGGAGGAGGAACTGTCCCTTGGCAAGGGCAAGGCAGGAGCAACGGCAAAGCCCGATGCGGCGCGGTCCGGCCGAGCGGCAGAAAAAGCCGCCGCCAAAGCGGAAGAGGCCAAGGGGCGCGTCCAGGCCATGGTAGCGGCCATTCAAGCGGACATTCATAGGGTCTCGATGCTGGCCAGCAAGATCGATGAGGTTGACACATGGCAGATGGGACAGGGCGACGGCATCGCCGCGCCGGTCATCAGTCTTACCGGCCTGCCGGACTACATCCTCAACCAGATCTCCGCCGACATGGAAAGCACCGCTCTTGCCTTGTTTGCCCTGCGCGCGGTGGCGGATGCCGGAAGGTTGCCGGAGAAGACCTGGCGCCCCGAAAGTCCGAAGACGGCGGGGGTGGCAAAGGGCCGCCTTCCCCCGCCCGAAACGGCGGAAGCCATCGTGGCACGGGCGGTTCATGCGCTGGCGCAACTGCAGGGCGCGGATGGCGGCTGGACGGAAGCCAATATGCACCAGCCCGTCAGAGTCTTCGACCGATACGGCAAAATGATGCCGGGCATCCCGGTGAATGTGAGCAGTTTCAAGCCCCTGGCGTCACCTCAAACGGCGGCCAGTTGTCTGCAGGGCTACTCCGCACTCGTGAACGCCGCGCGCATTGCGGGAGTGGCCAAGGTGCAGGCGATGTTTCCTCGGAATCTGGCTGCCGGGCTTGCGCGAGCCGGCGAGAGCGCCAGGGCGCTGCCGGATAACCAACCCCCGGCGAAATCTGGAGGGCTGATTCCTTCGTTCGACGCCGGATTCTATGCCGGCGATGCCTGTGTCCGACCGGGTACGTCGTTCCAGGATCAGCGCGATGTGGCCATGCGCCTGAACCAGGACATCGTTGGCCGCTTGCGACCGCAAGGCTTCTGGACGTTTGGCACCGCCAGCTACATGCCGAACTACGTGCCGCTCTACTCATCCGCTTCGCGCGCCCGTTTTGCCTCCCTCGATCGCAGGGATCCCAAGAATCCCACGAAGTTGATGAATAGGGGCGTGGCGCACATCCGGATGAACTGGTACGATGGACCCCAGTGCTTTGGTGACCCGCCTGCGCTGGCCACCTCCTTCGCGCTCGCCGCCCTGTCCAGGCA
>JBIKMI010000344.1:0-2891 GCA_044359285.1 Kiritimatiellia bacterium | reverse complement strand
TCCTTGAGCAGGTAATCCTTCACCGTGTCCCACTCCCGCATGCCGAAGCGGATCAGGTCGAAGTCGGTCTTCGGGTTCTGCGCCCACTGGGCGGAGAGGTTCAGGATAGGCGTGTAGGAGGCGCGGAGGGTGTAGACATCCCGCCGGGCCTCGACCTCCAGTTGTCCGGCCTGCTCGACAGTGTTGGCGCCCTGGAACGGCACCCAGCGGTTGAAGGCTGTGCCCATGGACAGTCGCAGGGCCGTGGTCGTGCGGTCATGGTCGCTGCGCATCAGCGGGATGCCACGCCGCAGGGACTCGAGGTCGTTGCGCCCGCCGCCGCTGGCGCAGGAATCCACGAAGGTGTCCTTGCCGTTCTTTGCGCACCAGGCGATGATGTCGTCCCACAGGCGGTAGTGCGCGGTTACGGATTTGTTCTCCACGATGCCCGTGCGGTTCTCGCCCTCCAGGGCGGCAAGCGCGTCCCACCCATTCCGGGGATTGCTGTTGTTATCCTCCCGGTACATGTCCACATCGTGCTTTTCCATGAACGTCAGGATGCGTCCCAGCGTCCACCGGAAGCACTCCTCGTTGCCGATATTATTGACGATAGCGCCGCAATCGATGGCCCATTCCTTCTTGTACCCCCAGTTCTTCACCAGGTCGTCCACATGCGTGACGCGCTCGGGCTCGAACCACACCAGCGTCTTCATGCCGTGCGCATGGCCGAACTCGACGGACTCGCGGAAGGAGTTCCCCGGCCACTTGGCAGCATCGATCTCCCAGGTGCCGATGGTATCGCCCCAGTCGCTCGGGACCGTGCTGCCGTCCGGCGCGCAATACCAGCCGGCGTCGAACCAGCGGTAATCGAACTTGATGCCTTCGGCAAACATCTTCTCCAGCGACGGCTTCCAGGTAAAGTGGCGCTCGGAGATGCTGCCGTCCGAATTGGGGAGTCCCGTGTCACCCGCCAGCCAGGTGGTGCTGAACGGCTTCACCGTATCGCCTTTGGCGTTGAGTTTCGGCAGGTTGCAGTCCAGGAACCATTGCCGCCAGAGATTCATGGCGTGGTTCTCATCCCGCACCGTGTACGGAAGGAACGACATCAGCGGCGAACGGATCTTCTCGCCCGGCTTGAGATAGGTGCGCAGGTCATTCGTGCCGGAGGCGACGAAGCGCGTGCCGCCGTTGCCGTCCGTGCTGAACCTCGCCTCCCAGGTGCCGCCCCAGCCGAGCGCGATGAGCATGCCGCCGTCATCGTGCTCCAGGTTGAAATAGGGGAACCAGATGTGCGTGGGCCGCCCCTTGACCGAACGGAAGTGCACCGCCCCCTCCTCCAGCGCCCGGGCATACGGCTGGTACAAGTGCACATGGTCGCCGAGGATCCCCTTCAGCACCGGACGCGCGCCGGCCAGGGTCATATCCGCCGCCCGCATATCGCTGATGATGCCCGAATTCTTCGTGCCGGTGTTCTCGAACCACACGGTCCACTCGTAGGCGCCGTAGCCGGCATAGAAGGCGGTGTCCACCGTCACCTGCAGGTCGCCCGCCTGGAGCACGTAGAGGTTGCTCTCCTTCTTGCCCTGGACCGAGCGGCGGTGCTCGACCTGCCGGAAGGTCTCGGCCGGGAAGCCGGTGTAGACTTTGTCGTCATACACGAACGAGAAGGGCAGCGTGCCCAGGTCCGCGATCAGCGCGTCATACGCCTTGCGGCTCCCGGCCTTCGGATCGGTCTTCAGGGCCGGCCGCTTACTGCGGCCCCACTGCAAGGACTCCCGCGCCAGCCACGCCTCCAGCGCCGCCGCGTCGGGCGCGCGCCTGGATTCCAATGAAGCGATGCCGAAACGGCTGGGGACATGGTTCTGGTCGCTCCCGGTCGGCGCCCAGGCCAGGGCCAGCGCCTGCGCGCCGCCACGCTTCGGGCGGCTGCGGAAGAGGTTCACGCGCCAGACGGCCGGTGCCTCCCCCTCCTTCAGGCCCAGCGCGGCCAGCGGCAGCTGGACCACCGCCAGCCAGCCGGTGGCGTCAACGGATGTGAAGACCCTGGCATCGCTGTTCCAGAATTTGTCCTTCACTTTGGCATCGTAGAGGCTGCCGGCGGGATTCACGGCGAAGTGGTAGTAGGCGCCGGCCGGATCGTGGCCCGGGAGGAGCATGAACTCGGCGCAATCGCCGGCCCAGACATTGGCGTCCCGCGGGACCGGTGCCGAGGCGATCTCCTTCGCCAGTGCGTCGTCGCAGCGGATGGCCAGATAGAGGTGCTGGCCGTGGCAGGCGAGATAGCCGCGCGTTTCGACCGGCGGGTTCTCTCCGAAGCCCGTGAGGTTCTGGAAGACCAGCGGGCCGCCCCACCCCTTTAGATCAGGCGCGGCGTCCATGGCCGGGGCTCTTTTCAGGACCTCAAAGGTCGCAGAAGACACACCGCAACTTCTGGCGATGCGTACAGTGGTTGCGTTGCTCATTGGCTCTCCTGTTGTTTCTCGATTCATATCGCTTCCTGTCTAATCCTCGCGGCACCCTGCTGCAATACGATTGATCGTTCCATCTGCCGATATCCGTCCTGCTTCCTGACCTGATAGACTTGCAAGACTTACCATGTATCCTACTCTAAAGTACAACACAAAAATACCCGGACTCCTCATTTCGGGCGCATGACAAATATTTATATTCAGACGTAACTGCTCAGGATGGGGAGGGTTCAGGGTTCGGTGTTCTGAACATTCTGTAAATTCCGTCAAAACTCTCAGGGCATATTCACAAGAGTTGTAACTCTTTGTAGTGCAAAGGTAATCACTCTTTAGTCCTACAAGGAGAAGAGAAGATTTTGAACAGAAGCACGCGAAGACCGCGAAGGAAGAAATGGTTTTGCCTGCGGCGCAAATACGATGGAGTTGAATTCCAATAATTATCAT
>JBIKMI010000073.1:0-10838 GCA_044359285.1 Kiritimatiellia bacterium | reverse complement strand
GGGGTCAGGGGAAGGGTCAGGCTGTCATTGATCCTGTGGCAATGGGCGCACACCAGGCCGCCTCGTGATATCGAAAACCACGCCGGCCGGTCTTTGGGGAAGGACGGCGTTCCGCATTTAAGGCATTTTGACAGCTGCGGGGCCACTCCCAGATGCTTGAGCAGTTTCAGCTCCGCCCAGTTCATGACCGTTTCGGATGTCCCCTGGTTCGCTAGAAAGTCCAAGGTCTGCTCGGCCCACTCAAACAGGGAGGGATTGGCGGCATCAGGGGGCGTCAGGCGACTCAGGAGGTCGCAGAGGTAGGACGCCGTGAATGAAGCTCGCCAGTCGGTCCTGAATGCCGTTCTCGGGGCAATGGGGGAGCATTCCTTCAGGATATGCAGGGAGCTGTGACGGCTTTTATAAAAGAGCAACTCGCAGGTGTAAAAGCAGTCGTATTGACCCACTAAATTGCTTTTTTTGCGTTTCGCCCCCTTCCCCAGCGTCACCGTCCGGCCGTGATCAGGGGTAAGCCAGGTAATCACCTGGGAGGTCTTGGAAAAGGGATCCAGCCGAAGCACCAGTCCTGTAGTCTTAATGATCATGCACGGGGTTCTCTATTCCCTCTCCCCTTGAGGGAGAGGGCTAGGGTGAGGGGGGCGTTGTCGGGATCCCAAAGTCCATTCCGCTGCGCTTCCTTTAGCCAGCGTAACTCCCGGCGCCGCATCTGGAGGCGGCGTTGCGGGGTGTTGTCATCTGCACCTGACAGATGGTCGCAGCCATGCGCCAGATAAAGCGCAAGTTCCTGGTAGGCCCCTTTATAGGTTGGCCCCAGGCGCCAGGCGTATTCGACATTAATGACAATCTCCCCGGTTTCGCCTGTCCCGAGCTCGCCAGGCATCGGCTCAAAATTGAAGCTGATCACATCGGTGGCATAGTCATGGCCGAGATGGGCGCGATTCACCTCTTGTGATTGCCGGTCATCCACCAGCACCACTGACACCTCGCCCCATTCTATTCCCGCCCGTTTCCCGGCCTTCTCCAGCAGAAACTCCGCAAGCCGCCGGATGGCCGGGCTCTTGATTTTCCTTTTTTGAAGATTAGTGACGGAAACATGCATATCGTGAAAAAATCTTCAGGTGTGGACCGAGCGTCCTAACAACATAACAGCTCATCAACTCTTCTTCTCTGCGTCCTGCTTTGGATACGCGATCCGGGAGTGAAGCATATTGGAGAGGCAGAACACAAAGGCGCGTTTGACGCGGGAGAGCTCTTCCAACGTCATTTCGCAGTCATCAAGCTGATTGTCTTCAACCCGGGCGTCGACCATCCGGTCCACCAGCTCTGTAATGCCCGTCGCGGTCGGTTTTTCAAGGGAGCGTGAGGAGGCCTCCACGGAGTCGGCCAACATGATAATGGCCGCCTCGCGCGAGGTCGGCTTGGGGCCGGGATAGCGGTAACTGGATTCATCCACGACCGTCCGGCTGCGCCCGGGCGCGGCTTGCGATTCGGCCTGGGCCTGTCGCCCGGCTTTGTGGTGGAAATAGACAACCAGGCCCGTGCCCTGATGTTGCTGGATGATTTCTATGACCGTGCGTGGCAACTTGTAGAGCATGGCGAGGGTAATGCCGTCCTTGATGTGCGACATGACGAGCAGGGCGCTCATGCTGGGTGCCAATTCGTCGTGGGGATTCTGGCCAGTCCGGATGTTCTCGGTAAAATAGTCAGCCTTGGTGATTTTGCCGATATCGTGGAAATAGGCGCCCACCCGCGCCAGAACGGAATTCGCCTCAATCTCATCCGCCGCGGCCTGGGCCAGATTGGCAACCATCAGGCTGTGGTGATAGGTGCCGGGTGCCTCGAACGCAAGACGCTGCAGCAGGGGATGGGCCAAATCCGACAGCTCCAGCAGGGTCATCGTGGAGGTGAGGCCGAACAAAGCTTCGCACACCGGTAATAACAGCAGAACCAGAAGGCCCGCGATCAGCCCCCCCGCCATACTCGCTCCGATCAGGCCGGAGAGTTGCATGGCCTGGGCGGGAATACGGTCATAAAGCACGCCCAGACTGGCGAGCTGGAAAATCCCGATGAGGAAGCCAATCCGGATGATCTGTGTTCTGCGCCGGATCCGTTTAAGCCAGCGGGCGGAGGCGGCGGTGGCAATGAGGCCGGCGGCCAGGATGGGCAGGCTGCCATTGGCGATAATAAAACAGGCCAACGTGGCCCAGAGTCCGACCACGATGGCGGCGCCCCCGCCAAGCAATACGCCCGCGAGCAACGGGGCCAGGGCAAAAGGAATCAGCAACTCCGTGGTGCCATGGGCGAGGGCAGGCCAGTGATCCGCCAGCTGGATCAGGATGCTGCCGGGAATAAGGGGCGCCAGAGCACTCATGGCCAGAAGCAGCAGGTGGGTGTTGCTCTTCATGATTTTAGGAGCCAGCACCCGCAACATCATGGCCGCCACAAGGGTGATCAGGAAAAGGAAAAGCGCGCTTCCCGAAGACGCAAGCGTGAACGTGAAGGCGGTCCGTTTTCCTCCAGCTACGGTACAGAGCAGCAACACGGCCGCAGCCCAGAGGGCCACCCCGATCAGCAGCGAAATCGAGGGACGGTTCCACAAACCGTTGTCGCTGTCGGGCCCCTTCCGGCCCGAATCTTTGTAGCGCTCTTTGAGCCGCCGCGCCCTGAATTTTGATAGCCAGTGATTCATATGATGCTGAGCCCGTGACAAACCAGACTCAAACTGATACAAGCATTAATACATTTTTGGAGCCAACTGGCAAGAATGAGTAACCGGAAACAAGCATATCTCTTTGTGGGGGATGATGAATACCCCCTTAACCTGGCCGCCCGGCAACTGGTCAACACCCTTGTCCCGCCCGCGGATCAGGCCTTTGGGCTTGAAGTTATCGAGGGGCGGGCGGACTCCGTGGAGGATGCACTGGCGGTGGTCCGGCGCTGCCATGAGGCGCTCGTGACGCCCGGGTTCTTGATGACGGGCGATAAGGTCATCTGGTGGCGGGGCGTTTCTTTTCTGGACGCGCCGGCTGAAAAAGAGGATGCCGCCCCGGAGAAGTCAAAAGGCGCGACGGATGACAATGACCGGGTGAAGGAGGCCGTTAAGGGGCTTGCGGCGGCGCTCCAGGCCGGGCAGGGCGGGACCACCGTATTGCTGGTCACCGCTCCCAAAGTCGATAAACGGTCCTCGTTCTATAAGCTTTTATCGACCCGCTATGAGGTGCGGGAGTTCTTTCTGCCCGACAAAGGATATCTGGTGGAGCGGGTGGGGCGTGAAAAAATCACTGCCACGTTCCGGGAGTTGGGTGTGACGCTGGAGCCTGAGGCGAGTGAGCTGTTTTTGGCCCGGGTGGGGGCCGATTCCCGCCAGATTTACATGGAGGCCGAGAAGCTCACCCTGTTTTTGGGGGCCCGCCGCCGCGCCACCATTGAGGATGTCAGAATGGTGGTGTCCACGACTCTGACCTCCGTGATGTGGGACCTTCTGGATGCGGTCGGTGAACGCAAACTGCCTGATGCCCTGGAAGTCCTGCGGGATCTGCTGGCGGGCAAGGAAAGCCCCATCGGCATTGTCGCCTCGCTCTCGTCGCGGATGCGGGATCTGGTCTTATACCGGGAAGCGATGGATAAGGGCTGGGTCCGGACCAGGGGGAACGGGGCCGAATGGGTGGGACTGCCTGAAGAGGTCGCGGAGGTGATTACCGCCATCTTGAAGCGCCCGCCCAATACCATTCATTCCTTTGTTGTCAGCAAGATGGTGCAGCAGGCCCGCGGGTATTCCGCGGCCGCATTGCGGCGGAACCAGCGCGTGCTGACGGAAACGTATGAAACCCTGGTCTCGAGCAACGTGCCGGATCAGACCGTCCTGGAGCTGATGCTGGTCCGGCTAATGACATAGAAAAGCGCAGAGTTGACACCGCTCCAGTTTTCGATATCTTTTAGCACTCTTTTCATCAGGCCAACATAGCTCAGCTGGTAGAGCAGCGCATTCGTAATGCGCAGGTCGTCGGTTCGATCCCGACTGTTGGCTCCAATCAAAATGCCTGGTTTTGTTTGCCATTATCGGTTTAACCTCAGTCCTCAGAATGGCCATATTGCCAGGGACTTGCAGTTGTCCGTGAATATGCCCTGTGGCATGGCCACGAAAGCGCCGGCAAGCTTGACCGCTTCCCTGCATTCTGTATTCTTTCGCTTGAATTCTGACTCCTGTATTTATGACGGCTAAACCTCGAACCATAGGCGTGAACGCGCTGTTTTATATCCCTGGCGAAGTCGGGGGGACGGAGACCTATCTCCGGGCGACCTTGATAGCCATGGCGGAGCAGGCGGGGACGGACCGGCTGGTCGTGTTCACCAATCTGGAGAATCATGAAACCCTGAAGGCCGATCTGGCAGCGTTCCCCGGGGTCACCTTGGTGTCATTGAAGTTCCGTGCGATGAACCGGATGGTGCGCATTCTCCGGGAACAGATTGAACTTCCCTGGCGGGTTAGGGCCAGTGGCGTGGAGGTGCTGTGGTCGCCAGGCTATACGGCGCCGGTGTTGGCCACCTGCCCCCAGGTGGTGTCGATTCTTGACATGCAGTATAAGGCCTTTCCTCACGACCTGACTTTTATAGCCCGGCTGGCGACCGATATCCTGGTCAAGGCGGCGGCACGCCGCGCCAAACGGATTCTGGCCATCTCTGAATTTTCACGGGGTGAGATTGTTAAATACACGTCTGCCGAGGCGGGTAAAATCGAGGTGGTTCATTTGGCGGCAAGCCCTGCTTTTGGGGTGCCCCTGACTGAGGAGACGCGCACCCAGTTTTTAAGGCGGCTGATTCCCTCCCCCCGTCCCTATCTTCTTTGCGTCGCCGCGACCTATCCGCATAAAAATGTTCAGGCCCTGATTCGTGCGTTCGGGCAGCTGATGCCTGCCATTCCACATAACCTTGTCCTGGTCGGGAATGCCAGACTGGGGGAGCCGGAGGTGGCTAAAGCGTTGGCCGCGCTTCCGGAGCCGGCACGCGTGATCCGGTTGAAGCGTCTTGCCGAGCTTGAACTGGTGGCCCTTTATCAGGGCTGTGATGTCTTTGTTTTCCCTTCGCTGTATGAAGGCTTCGGACTGCCCGTGCTGGAGGGGTTGATGGCGGGGGTACCGGTGGTGACGACACGTTGCGCCTCGATTCCCGAGGTGGGCGGGGACGTGGCTGAATATTTCGATCCGGGCGACCCGCTGGCCCTGCCTGCGGCGATTGAGTCGGTATTAGGCTGGTCCCCCGCTGAGCGGCAGGCGCGAGTGCAAAGAGGGCGTGCCTTTGCCCGCAGCTTTTCCTGGTCCACCTCTGCCGCCAGAACCTTGACGATTCTGCGGGGTGCGATGGTGGCAAAGGGGGAGCGCCGTGTTCATTAAGAAAGAGGTCATGATGCAACGCCACAAGGTGACCAAGGCGTGAGCTTGTGTGGTCAGCGACATGGTTCCTCCTCGAGGAGAGGGCTGAGTTGCGGATGAAGGATGGTGGGCGGTACAGGACTCGAACCTGTAACCTTCTGGATGTAAACCAGACGCTCTGACCAATTGAGCTAACTGCCCGTCTAGGAGTCGATAAAGACGCCATGATGCCGAATGATGCCGCCGACGTCAAGCGGAGCATAAAAAAACCGCGGTCCCGAAGAACCGCGGTTAATGTGGCAAGCAATTGCCTGCTGCCGGGCACCCCAGTCGGCCAGTTGATCCGAGACTTTATAGTGCCTGTGGCACCGTCTCAAATATCACCAACCTCAGGTCAACTAATATAAATAGCACACCTCGTGCCATGGTGAAGGGGCGTTTGTATTTTAACAGGGTGTTGACATTCAGAGCCTCAACGAGCCAAAAAGCAGTGATTTTTGTGAAAATCAGGGGCTGTTCCCAGTGTGAGTGAAATGGAGTCGTCTCAAAGGTGAGACACCTGCTGCGACACTGAGAAAAGCAGGTTGATCTCTCCGCCTTCTGTCTATAGGTTATCTGCCATGGGACTTTATGACCGAGATTATATGAGGCAACCTGTTACCGGTGGGGTGGAGGAGCGCGCCGGGCAGAGCCGCCTGACAGCGCGCAGGCGTCTGCTCATTGGTGTAGGCCTTGTGTTATTGGTGGCGGCCATGATGGTGGCCCTATTCTGACCTCATGAGTGAATCCCCTCCCATTTTACGCCTTCCGCTCAGATCCTGTGGCGAATGCTGCACGCGGTTGCGCGATTTCGGGGTCAGGCTGCGGGGGGAAGCGGTGCTGGAAAAGATTAATCTTCATATGCATTGCGGGGAGCTGACCGCCCTGATCGGACCGAACGGGGCGGGAAAAACGACTTTATTGCGGGCCATGGTAGGTGAGTTGGCCCATTCAGGAACTCTCCGCTTTATCCATCATGGTAATGTCGAAAGCACCAAGCCGATCCGGATCGGATATGTACCCCAGAAGCTGGAGCTGGACCGGACGTCGCCGACGACCGTATTGGACTTATTCGCGGCCGCCCTCAGTCGCTGGCCTCTCTGGGTGGGGACCCGCAAGGCCGTCCGGAATGAAGCCCTTCAAAAGCTGGAGCTGGTCGGGGCGGAATCGTTGCTGACCCGGCGCCTCTCTGAAATTTCCGTGGGTCAACTTCAGCGCATCATGCTGGCTCTGGCCCTGGTGCCGGTACCAGAATTACTGCTGCTCGACGAGCCTGTGGCCGCCCTCGATCAGGGCGGGATGGAGTTGTTCTACCAGACCGTGTCGACGATGCGGCAGGAGTATGACCTCTCCATCCTGCTGGTGTCCCATGATCTGACGGCCGCGGCCCAATTTTCCGACCGGATGATTTTGTTGAACCGTACGGTGCTGTGCGACGGTCCCCCGCGCGAGGTACTGCTCAATCCCCTGATCCGGCAGACCTTTGGTTTCGGGTACACCGAGGCGGAGCTTGCGGGGCGGCGTCCGCTCCGGCCGGTGTCGCTGCACGAGCCGTGTGCCCTGCCGCTGAAAGGGCGATCATGAGCTTTTGGCATACTCTGATGATGAGCCTGCCCTTTGAGTGGGCCCAGTATGACTTCATGCATTTTGCCCTGTTGGCGGTCCTGCTGATCACGCCCCTGCTGGCGGTGATGGGCTGTCTGGTGATTAACAACCACATGGCCTTCTTTTCCGAGGCCATGGGGCATTCGGCGCTGACCGGAGTGGCCTTGGGGGCCCTGCTCGGCATCGGGAACCCGTCGGTTATGATTATCGGCTTTGCGGTGGTGCTGGCCCTGGGCATGTTCCTGTTGCGACGATATAGCGCCTTGCCGGCGGATACCAGTATCGCGCTGGTCATGGCCTTTGTCGTGGCGCTGGGGGTGGTCATGCTCTCCCGGGGAGGCGGCTTCACGAAATATTCGCGCTATCTGATCGGCGACATCCTCACGATCACCCCGCTTGAGCTGGGCGGGCTGGCCGGGCTATCGGTGGTGGTGGGGATCCTGTGGGTGTTCCTCTTCAATGCCTTTTTCTTTGTGAGCGTAAACCGGTCGCTGGCCTCCAGCCGCGGCCTGCCCACGGCGCTGCTGGAAGCCCTCTTCGCGGTCCTGGTGGCCGTGGTGGTCTCTGTCAGCATCCCCTGGGTCGGCTTGCTGGTGATCAACTCGATGCTCATTCTCCCTGCCGCCACGGCACGGAATCTAGCCTGGAATACCCGGCTATATGTGGTGGGCGCCGTGGTGGTGAGCCTGTTCTCCGGCGTGCTCGGCTTGATCTCTTCCTACTACTGGAATACCGCGACCGGCGCGACCATCGTGCTCTGGGCCTGCGGTTTCTTCGCCCTCTCCCTGACCCTGCGCCGGCGGTAGAAGATTCTGTCGGGATGGGCTCTGACAAACAACGCCCCCCATTTTCACAAATGGAGGGCGTTGCTCGATCGGTGTCTTAAGCCACTCAGCCGTACAGCGGGCCGAAGTTCTGGCAGGCGCGGTAATCGGCGCCCTGAGCATCCTGCTCGCCGAACAATCCCCAGGTGCTGGGGCGGAAGACATTCTCGTCGGCGACGTTATGCATGGCCACTGGAATCCGTAGCATCGCGGCCAGGGCGATCAGGTCGGCTCCCACATGGCCGTAACTGATGGAGCCGTGATTCGCGCTCCAGTTGTTCATGACCCCGTACACATCCTTGAAGGCGCCCTTGCCCGTCAACCGCGGGGCGAACCAGGTGGTCGGCCAGGTCTCGTTGGTCCGCGCACTCAGCGTCTGGTGAATCTTGGCCGGGATATCCGCCGACCAGCCTTCGGCAATCTGGAGGATCGGGCCGAGCCCCTTGACCAGGCTCACGCGCGTCATGGTCAGCGGCATGCCGCCGCGTGACAGATAGCAGGAAGAGAAGCCGCCACCGCGGAAGTATTCATGCACGGCGGAAGGCCAGGTGGTCGCCTTCAGGCACTTGGCCACTTCGGCCTCGGAGATATCCCAGAAGGGCTTCATGGCCGGCTTGCCCTTGAGGGTCTGTTCGCCCGTTCCATCCAGAGTGGCTGCGCCGGAGTTAATCAGGTGAATTAAGCCATTGGCCGCTACCCCCGTCAGTTTCTGACCCGTCACCCGCTTGACCGCATCCGGGCTCCAGAAGGTGCGGACATCGGCAAAGATCTGGGCGGTATTGGTGAGCAGATAGCCGAAGAGCATGCCGACGCCGTTCAGACTGTCGTTTTCCGTGGCGAATACCATGGGCGCGCGGATGCCATTCCAGTCAAAGGAGGAGGTCAGGATGGCTTCCATGAAATCGCCATTCGGGTAATGGTCGGTCCACTGGCGCTGGCCCTGGAACCCGCCGGCAATGGCGTTATGGCCTAGGGCCTCCTCGCCGAAGCCGAGTTCAGCCAGGCGCGGATTGCCGGCCATCAGGTCACGGGCAATCATGGCCATTTTAACCACGGTCTGCCAGTCGCGATCCTTGCCTTTGGCGTCGCGGGGCGTACGGTTGATGTCTTTACCCTCCTTGCAGTTCTTGCGGGTCCAGGCATACGCCTTCTCGAATTCCTTCGGATCGAAGATGTTCTCGTTGATGCGGCGCGTGAACTCGGTCATATCGACGCTCTCGACGCGCATGCCGAGGTAGCTCTCAAAGAACGGCTGATCCACGATGGACCCGGCAATGCCCATGGAAACGCCGCCCATGGAGAGATACGATTTGCCACGCAGGGTGGAGACGGCAAGACCGGCCTTGGCGAAGCGCAGCAGCTTCTCCTGCACATCGGCGGGGATGGAGGTATCGCCCTTGTCCTGGACATCGCGCCCATAGATGCCGAAGGCGGGGAGCCCCTTCTGATTGTGGCCGGCCAGGCAGGCGGCAAGATACACGGCACCAGGACGTTCCGTGCCATTGAAGCCCCAGACAGCCTTGGGCATCGTGGGATCCATATCCATGGTTTCGCTGCCGTAGCACCAGCAGGGGGTGACGGTCAGGGAGACCCCTACGCCTTCCCGGCGGAATTTGTCGGCACAGGCGGCGGCCTCGGTCACTCCGCCGATGCAGGTGTCGGCAATGACGCACTCCACAGATTGGCCATTCGGATATTTGAGATTTGAGGAGAGGAACTTGGCGGCGGTCAGGGCCATGGCCATGACCTGCTTTTCCAGAGATTCCCGGACGCCTCTGCGGCGGCCATCAATTGTGGGACGAATACCGATTTTTGGAAAACCGCCGATCCATGTTGTCATTTGAATTGCTCCTGGGTTGCTTGTTCATGTCATCCTATCATGTGTAAGATGACTGCCAATGGCCTGTATTGATGAAAAAATGTCATTATTTGACTTTATTATTTTCCCGGTTATTATAAAAACATTTACCACCCGCTTCGCTGGAGACACAGAGACACAGAGGCCGCTCCGCCAAGGCTGGGAAAAACGGAGAATACAAATGTGGCGTTAATTTTTCCACACGGGTACATGTGGAGAAAATAAACGCCACGGTTCCTTGGAGGAATACCTTGAGGAAGAGGAGCGGGCGAATACTCCTCCTCTTTCTCTCTGAATGACTCCCAGAGGGGTTGCGGGAATTATGTTTGCCGGTACTCCGGCAGACGGAATTCCCGCAACATTTTCGCGATGGCAGGGTATTCTCTGTGCCTCCGTGTCTCAAGCGAAGCGGGTGGTGAACCTTCCCGGTTTGAGGCAAATGAAATGCATACCGATTGATGAGAGAGCGCACTAGGACCTCCCCTTTGCCCGGGCGTTCCCGATTTGTCTGACCACGGCCTCAATTGCCCCTGCCCGGCGTCCAACCAGACGGGTCTTTACGGCCGGCCGACACAACGCCTCACGCAGGGACTGCACGGGGCGGGCAGGATCAAAACTCACATCCAGAAGGGTACCATAGGTCCCGCATACCTGCTCCTCACCGGCAACCGGCAGCGGATCGGAACCTGCCACCAGGGTAAACCCGCGCTCCTGCGCGTCCGCCAGAAGACGGGGCATCCCCCACCATACCGGCCTGAGGGAGGTATCCCCCACCAACAATTCGCCAGGGCTGAAACGTTCCAGCAGCCCTTGCACCATCTTACCACGGGCAAACATCCACTTGCCTGGTGACCAGGCCAACACAGGGATCCCTCCATCCATCCGGACCTGCTGGATGGCCGCCTCAGCCGTCAGCCCTTCAGCAAAGCGCGATTCGGTCGCCAGTGCCAGTACCTCCAACCGCTCGGAGCTGACAATCTGCCGGCCGGCATAAAGATATAAAACCGGAACCCCGGCCTGCCGCACAACCAGGCACCCCGGCTCCGGTGAGGGCTCAATAGTCATGCCGGCGGGAAGCGATCCCGTCCCACCTTTTTGCAGGGCCGCGAAACAGTTACAGTCGTGCCGTTCCGCCAAGAATGC
>JBIKMI010000343.1:0-2898 GCA_044359285.1 Kiritimatiellia bacterium | reverse complement strand
GCTGCATTCGCTCAAACTGTAGTCATACCCATCCAAAGTGACGGGCTGCGTCAAATCGGCCTTTAATTTAAACTTATTCTTGTTAATCAGGCCACCGCCTGTCACCCGGAACCCGCCGCCAAAAACATGGAGATCCACAAGAGCACCATAAGAAAGCCAGTCCATATCGGACTTGAAGGTCCCTTCATCCAGATCCAATGAAGGCCCGGCACTCATCATATTTACGCCAAAGCGGAAACCGAGGAAATCGTTGACCCCCACCGTGGCCTCCAGACCAGCGCCTAATGTCCCCGCCTTCACCGTCAACCCTACCCCGCCCGCAGAGCCCTCTGCTTCGGGTATCGGCTTATCCGCCACCACGACCGGCTTCAGCACAGAAGCGGTCGGCTTCGCCACCGCCGGCTTCACAGGAGCCGCCGTCGACTTCGCAGGCATTACCGCCAACCCCGCCGGCGCCGCCACCAAGCCCATCGTCAGCCCCACTCCCACCAACCCCGCGATCAGGAAACATTTGGCCACAGTCAACTCCTTTGAATTTCAATTGTTCCTCGGACAATATCAGGCTCGCGCCTTTTCAGCAACTTAACAACGGGAAAAGTGAACTTGCCATCGACGCCGGGTTACCTATACTCACCTGCAGGCAAAGGCGGTGTGTGTGTTCACCTATAAATAGGAGACATGAAATGGAAAAAACGAATCTCGTAACCCTTTTATCCATCGGCTTGATTTCCGGGTCCGTCATGGCTCAGACACCCGCGTTGGCAAAGAAGCCCGCCCCCAGCACCTTGACGGGCAGCATTCAGGCGGGAACTGGCTACTGGATGGGCGACGCCACCTATTCCATCGGCGGCGAGACCTATATTCCAGGGGAGGGCACCTTCATTCTGCCCGACAAGATCAGTGAATTGAAATTCCCTTTGGATGTAGCCTACGGGTCTGTGGGCGGCAACCTGATCTGGAAAAGGAATTTTGAGTTTTTCGGCACCTTGACCATGAACCTGACGGAGCCTTCCTCCAAAATGGAAGACTCGGACTGGGGGGTGCTCGACGACTCAGGCTCGCTGGACATTTATTCAGAATCCGACGCCGAACTCAACGCCGTGACGTTTGATGGCGGGGCCCGCTATTGGTTCCCCTTCACCGCCTCCACCAACCGGGCGGTCTGGTCACTGGGCGCAGGTCCGAGCCTGATATACCAGCATTTAGACTGGACCATCAGCAATGTGGATCAATGGTATCCTTCTCAACCCGCGCTAGGACATGACACCCAAAGTGGCGTGGTCGCAACGTATAAGGCCGACATCGTGATGCCGTATCTTGATGCTTGCGTCAAAATTCAAAACAAGCGCCTCTCCGGTCGCGCCGAAATCGGCTTCGGCCCGGCGTTGGTCCAGGATGAGGATGACCATATTCTCCGCCAAAAGCGCTCCACCGCCACCCTGCTCGGCTTTGGCCTCAAGGGCGCGGCCGAAATCCGATATGACCTGACGCGACACCTATTCGCACTGGCCCGGATCGATATGCTTTCGATCACTGCCACCGGCACCTCTAAGGATGAGGGCTACGGAGGCGATCTCGAGGGGTTCTATGCCGAAATTACCGAAGACTTCACCTTGACGTCTTTCACCGGAGGTCTCTCCATCGGGTATGGCTTCTAAACGGAAAAGCCCGGATCCCTTAACAGGGACATTGGTCACTATTTAGATCATAAAATAACTTGTTGATTCATCATCATCTCTATGCATAATCTGCCTTCTAACAACGAGAAGGAGTAGATTATGGTTAATTTAAATGAATTATGCTCGGACGATCTAAAAAAAATCATGGTGCTCCGGCAGAAAATCGAGCTGCTTGAGACCGAAATGGCCGCCATCCTCAAGAAGGCCGAAAAACGACCTACCCCGTTAAGCGTCACTGTCCGCAATATGCGACTCCCCCGCAAGGCCCAGCCGAGCTTGCGCCAGATGATCAGCACGATTCTGATTGAAGCGGGCAAGCCCTTGTCTGTTCACGAAATTTATGATGCCAGCATCACCAGTGGCTACCAGTGGCGCTCACAGGATCCAATCAACGCCCTGAATGTGAAAATGTATACCGACCGCTCTTTCAAAAAAGATTCACCGGGCCTGTTTGTGCTGCGCAATCCGGAAAAAGTCAAAGCCTGACGTTCGTCTCGCTTATAAACAAGGAGCTCGCCTATGCCCTCCAGTACTATGCCTGATATGAATAAGGCCATGTTCATGGAACTGATCATGATGCTGTCGTCTTCTGCCATGCAGCAGCTCGGCAAAATCATCAATCCCATGACCGGGAAAACGGAACTTCACCTGGAAGCCGCTCAAGCTACCATCGATATGCTGGAAATGCTTGAGGCCAAAACCAAGGGGAATCTTGACCACGAAGAGGACCGGATGATTAAGAATATCCTGACGTCCCTGCGGATGAACTATGTAGAGACCTCGGCAACCGCCTCGGCCAAGACACCGGAAGCCGCTCCCACCGCGCCAGCCCCGGAGAAACCAGCGGAATAGGGGTTGTTGAGTTGCTTGGTTGTTGGGTTAGGGGAAGGGATCCAAGCCAGGGGCTTTCACCTAACAACTCAACAACCCGACAACTCAACAACTTATTTTCTAGCCGGGCGTTCAGGATACAGCGTCCAGTAATTAATCCGGCCATCCCGATATTCGTATAATCGAAACGCAGGTTGCCGGTCCCAGAATCTGGCCAATGCCGGCGCGGCATAGACCGGCACGTCCCCGATCCAGATCATTTCATCACGATGGAAATGCCCGGCAAAAACCCCTTTTATGCCTGGATATTTCTCGAATAAACGCAACCAACGGGAGTCGGCAACCTCATCCCATGATCCGGGCCCATTCCCTTCATTTCCCAGTACAT
>JBIKMI010000342.1:0-2900 GCA_044359285.1 Kiritimatiellia bacterium | reverse complement strand
ACCGAGCTTGAGCCGGTCACCGGTTTTCACGGTCATCATCTTCCAGTTTTCGTGATAATGCCCCATCACACTGGACGCCCCGTTTTTAGACACCACCACCGTGGCATTCGGACAGTATTTCATCAAGGCAGGCAGACTGCTGGAATGATCCGGTTCCGCATGGTTCACAATCACATAATCGATCTTCGAGGGATCCACGATCGCCTTGATCTTCGTAATGAACTCATCCAGATGGGGCTCCCAGACCGAATCCACAATGGCGATCTTCTCATCCATGATCAGATACGAATTATAGGTGGTTCCGCGATGAACCGACAATTCAACTCCGTGAAACCGCCGGATACCCCAATCGGTCACGCCTACCCAATGAATATTTTTTGCAATTTCCATAGCCCACTGTCTCCTTTCAACCTCATTCATCCCTCAAACCACACCCGCACCCGCTTAACGCGTTTACCCCATTCCAAGGCCTCGCGATGAGTGGGGAAATACAAATCGATATGCTCCCCGGTAATCGCCCCGCCACGGTCCTCAACGCGTCCGGTTCCATACCCTTCAATATACATCACCGTCCCAATGGGATACCGGCCGGTATCAGCTGCAATGGTTCCTCGCTGCGCCTTAGACCCGCTCGCCGTAATCCCGACCTCTTTACGCCGGCCCTTCAGTGGACCTGACGAGTACACCGGCCGCATCAACCAGTTCCGATGCCAACTACAGCATTCACCGCAGGGACAATACCCCGTCGTCAGCATCTTCCGCTCGACCGGACGAGTGTCGCGCGGCGGCCGGACCGAGGCACAACCGGTTACCCACAACGCCAGCAGAACCAGGCACAAAAATGGAAAGGCTTTATTCACGGGCAATAATCCTACCATAAAGGATCAAAACCGGGCAAATGATGAGTGATCCACTTTTGACTCAACCCGCTGGACGCATTTTTCCCTTCACTCGACAAATACCCGGAGTTCGGGTTAAAATCGAAAGCATTGTTAAATAAAATAATTACAATTGGGGAGCTTAGTTATGTTGATCGCTAAAAAAACCTTTATCACGTTGCTTGCCACCATCTGGGCCAGTCAATCCTTTGCCGGCTACCAGATTACTGTCAAAAACAGCGATGGCGCCGGAAGCCATGGCAAAAAGAATCAGGAAGTAAATGTCGTCAAAATGACGACGGATTCCGGCAAAGCCCGGATCGACTTCACCGAAGGCCAGGCCCCCGGGGCCGAGAAAGGAAGTTATCTCCTGACCAAGGATAACGGCCAGACCTTCCTGATGGTCATCCCCGAAAACAAAACCTACATGAAGTGGGATATGGACGCCATGATGGGAATTGCCGGGGCCATGGGGAACATGATGCAGATGAAAATCACCGACCCAAAGGTCGAAACGCTCCTGGACGAGGCGGGTGAATCCATTCTGGGCTACCCTACCCGCCATTACAAACTGCGCACATCATACCGGCTGTCCATGACTGTCATGGGCTTTAAAAACGAAAGTACGATTTCAAAGGATGAGGAAACGTGGTCAACCACCAAACTGGATCTGGCCGCACTCGGCGCCTGGGTCGGCAAAGTACCTAAGACGAAAAACGAAAGCCTTGATCAGCTGATCCAGAATGAAAAAAGCAAAGTCAAGGGCTTCCCCCTGAAAATGCTTTCCACTGAAACCGCCACTGATAGCCAGGGGAAAACCACCACTTCCAAATCAAGCATGGAAGTAACTGAAATTAAAACGGTGGGAGCAAACAACGTCTCCTTCGAAGTTCCGGCTGATTATCAGGAAATGAGCCTGCCCATGACCGGGGGCAATGAAGAGGAACAATCCAAAAGCTCTTCAAAGTCAAAAAGAACCAAGCCCAAGCTTGATTTTGGCGCCCTGATGAAGCAAGCCATGGAACAGGCGCAGTAGACAGTAGGCAGTAATCAATCATCAGTATCCAGCGAGTAGTGAGTAGTTTTCCCCTGAACTACTGACCACTGGTCACTGATTACTGGCTTAACGCCGTTTTCATCCCGGGGAATTCCTTTTCGACGGCCTCAGCCAGGCCGACCCAGAAATCTCCACCCGCCGCGAGCATAATCCCCATGTAGAGGGCAACTTCCCGTGGCGGGAAGGCGGCCACCACCGCGCAAACGCCTTTGGTGACAGATTTCAAATCAGCCTGAGTCACGCTGTCATCAATAATGCCATTCACATGTTTCAACCCCTGTGCCTCGACAAAACAGACCAGCATCGGGGTCTTCCGGCAAACAAGCCAGGACCGCAGCAAATCATCACAAAGATGGCGGAGTGTCGGGCTGTCAACGAGCCGTCGCAAATGGCGGACTTTTTCCTGAATGGGCAACCGCTTAAGAAAAGGTTCCCTGAATTTCATCGCCCCCGCCAGTTCCCGCGTCACCCGCGGCAGGGCGTCACGGCTGAAGGTGTCTTTTCCTTCCAGAAAAACCTGGCAGGCGTCTTCCTTTTCTGCCGATGTAAGCGCATTCCACACTTCTTTTACGGTTATCTCGATCATGATTGGCTCCATTCACGGGTCCGTCCCGACTTCCCTTTGCCCATAGCGATATGACAAGGCAGGGATGTTCCAATCAAACCCGGATATTGTCAACTTCACAATACGCTTCCCTCCTCGACAGTCCCGCCCTGCTCAGCTATAGTTCCCTCCCTATTTGAGAGCATGAAAGGAACCATCAAGATGAATAGCGACCAGATCAAGCAGGGAACGGAACGGGCACCACATCGGAGTCTTCTGCGGGCAACCGGCGTCGTGAAAACGGGCGATTTCAACAAGCCTTTTATCGGGGTGTGCAATTCGTTCAATGAAATCATTCCCGGCCATGCACATCTGAACAAGGTGGCGGAGATCGTCAAGAAGGCCATCCGGAAAGCCGGCG
>JBIKMI010000112.1:0-8380 GCA_044359285.1 Kiritimatiellia bacterium | reverse complement strand
CGGAAATTGATCCGGGAAATGGTGACATTCGGGCAGAGCCGCGTGACGCGGGAAACCTTGCTGAAAGATTTGAAAGACGGCCAACCGATAGATCTGGATGGCTATGCCGTAACCTCGCGGCTGTTCCATGACATCACCACAATTGATCTGATCAAGGCGGCGGCACAGGGGCCACGCAAAGTACTGCTGGTTCATATTGCGCCAAGCGGTGCGGTGCCACGGGAATTATCAGCACTCAAGGAGGCAGGCCTTGACGGCGGGGCCCACGTTGACCTCATTTCAACAGAAGAAGATCCGTTCTGGAATCTGGTCGGACTGGTGGAGTGTCCATCTTTAATCGAAAAGACGAAGGGGTGGATTATTTTGCTCACTTCTAATACCGGACAGCCATTAAACACCTGACACATTCCATGGAACGCCCCATCCATTTCAAGGTAAACGACCAGACGCTTTATGGCATCGTTCATGAGCCGGATCCGGATCTTGCGGGACCACTGGTCGTGTTCCTGCACGGTTGGGCCGGCTCACGCCTCGGCCCGCACCGGATGTTCGTCCATATGGCCAGACGGTTGACCACCCGCGGCTGTGTCTGCCTGCGTTTCGATTTCCGTGGACGTGGCGATAGCGGCGGCACCGCGGCTGAGGCCTCAATCCGATCGATGATCGCAGACGCAACGGCCGCCCTGGACTTTATCATGCCTCATTATCCGGAACGCCAGGTGATTCTGCTGGCCATCTGCTCTGGATGCAAAGTCGCGATCGGCACGGCGGCAACCGACGCGCGGGTTGGCGGACTGGCACTCTGGTCGCCCGAACCGATGGGACCCATGCGCGACACCTCCAGCAAGAACCGCAAGTCGCTGGAGGCCATGCGCACTTACGGCCGGAAGCTGCTACGGCTGGAAACGTGGCGCAAACTCCTGACGTTTCGGGTCAATGTAAAAATGGTAAAGAAAGCGGTGGGAGCCAGGGAGGTCGCCGGACAGGGGGAGATCAGTGATGAAACTCTCTGGTTGAACCAACTGCACAACTTCAAGGGACGCATGCTTTGTATCCACGGCACAAATGATCCGGAGACGGCTGCCTCCAAGGCTGGCTACAAATCGCTTTGTTCACGACGCGGAATCCCCCAGGAAGTCCATGAGATTAGCGGCGCCAACCATAGCTTCTATGGACTGGACTGGGAACGCAAGGTCATTGACCTGACAGATACGTGGATGGTGTCCAGGTGAAACCGGCGCGTATTCTCTTCGTCAACCATGTCTCACGCATCAGCGGCGCGGAGCGCAGCCTTCTGGACATGTTGCAACATATTGACAGGAGCAGGTTCGAGCCAATCGTCGTGCTACCCACCGGCGGCGAGTTAACAGAATCGCTCCGGCAGTGCGGTGTGAGATGTCTGCCCCTCCCCTTGCGCAGGATCTGCAAAACCACAAATCCCTGGCGCCTCGCTGTCAGCCTGTTAAATGTCGTAAAGGTTACCGTGCAGCTGACACGACTGATTCGCCGGGAACGGATTGCCCTCGTTCATGCCAACAGCAATACCGCGCAGATCTACGCAGGCCCGGCGGCACGACTGTCCGGCGTTCCCTGCATCTGGCATACTCGTGACCTGGTGAATTTAGGCTTACTGGGCCCCTGGCTGAACCGCTTCTCGTCCCGCACCATTGCCATTTCTGATTGTGTTCACCGTCATGTTTCACTGTGCATTCACCCGCCAAATATACTGCGAACCATCTATAACGGCATCGATACCACCCTGAATGCACCACACGGCAGATCGCAAATCAGTCTTCCGGACGAACCGGTGGGGCCACAGACTGGAAGCCTGCTTCACAAGGGGCCTGTTTTCGGCATGATAGCCCAGTTGGTGCCATGGAAAAACCATGGCGCTTTTATTGAAACAGCAGCCCGGCTGGCCACAATCCTGCCCGACGCCCGGTTTGTGATCGCCGGCGACGATCTCTTCGACGAACATCGCGGTTATCGAACGACGCTTGAATCCAAAATCGCACAACTGGGTCTTAAGGACCGCCTGCTTTTCACGGGACACCTCCCTGATGTGACCCCGCTGCTGGAGTCGATGGATGTCGTGATCCACCCCGCTGTGCGGGAACCGTTGGGTCGGGTCATACTGGAGGCCATGGCCAGGGGTAAACCAGTGGTGGCGGTGAATGCCTGTGGCCCTGCCGAAATAATTCGTCATGGCCTTGACGGACTTCTGGCCGCAAGTGAACGGGCGGAGGATCTGGCTGAGGAGGCACTTTGCCTGATCCACAATCCGCTGCTGGCAGGGCAACTCGGTGCAGCCGGGCGACAACGTGTTGAACAAGACTTTAACATCAGGAATAAAATCAGGGAGATAGAGGCTCTCTATGATGAACTTCTATCTTACAGGAGCAAACGATGCGTATAGCCATAGATGGAATGCTTCTGGGCCGCCGCTACTCCGGCGTGGAAGGCTCAATCCTGAACCTGGTGCAAGCCCTGGCCGCTTCCGGCACGCATGATTACACACTCTTCACGCAATCCTCGGGAGACAAACCGGGCGCTACTTCGCACGGCTTCGGCGGGCCGCATAGCGCCCGCCGGACAACAGCAACCATTCCTACCCGCTGGCCGGTCAACCTTCGGCCCATCCGCATCTTGTGGGAACAGTTGGTTCTCCCATCTCTCCTGATCAACCAGCGGTTCGATCTGCTCCATGCGCCAGGCTATGTGGCCCCCATTCTGTCACGGGTCCCTGTGGTTATCACCCTCTACGATCTGCTCGCGTTGTCCCATCCCGGGCTTTGCACCCTAAGCAACCGGCTTCACTACCGCCTGCTGGTGCCTCCCTCTGTCTGCAAGGCTACAAGGATCATCGTTCCCTCCGAAACCACGCGCACCGACCTGCTGCGGTATTTTCCTGCCGCCGACAGCAAAGTGCGCGTCATACCGCTCGGTGTACGGCCTGAATTCCGTATCCTGCGGGACGAAGACGCCTTCAGGCGTATACGCCTGGAATACCGTTTGCCGGAGCATTTCATACTGTTTGTCGGCGGACTGGAACCCAAGAAAAACCTGACGTGCCTGATCAAAGCCTATCGCTTACTGCGACAGAACCCGGCCATCACCCACCAACTCGTGATCGCTGGAGCCCCGTCATGGGACGAGGCCAACGTGATACGAACTATCCGCGAGCAGGCTGTGGAGCATGACGTAATCTTCACCGGTTTTGTCCCTTTTGATAAATTGACACTGCTCTACAACATGGCCGACCTCTTCGTATTCCCGTCACTCTACGAGGGCTTCGGCCTGCCACCCCTTGAGGCCATGGCCTGCGGAACGCCTGTGGTTATCTCCGACAGGGGATCCCTGCCGGAGATTGCGGGACCGGCAGCCATCATCACGGACGCGCTCGCGACCGACCGGCTGGCCGCAGCCATGAAAACGGTACTGACCGACGACAAAGCGAGAAACGACCTGATCGTCAGGGGCCTGAACCATGTCCGTAAATTCTCATGGGCCAAGGTTGCGGCGGCCACAGAAGTCGTGTATGGGGAGGCGGCCACCCATGCCTGACATGAAACTCGCCTATGTGCTCGGAACGTTCCCTTCCCGGACAGAGACCTTCATCCAGAGAGAGCTTGATGAACTCCAGCGCAAGGGATTTAATCTTATCATCTTCTCCCTCCGACGCCCCGCCGTCGACTGCCGCGAAGCCGGGAACCGAACCATAAAGCATCTGGTATATTACCGTCCGTCACTCTTTTCACCTGCCATGATCGCGGATCAGTGGTATTTCATGATGCGGCATCCGCGACGCACACTTCGCGCCCTGCGGCAAATTCTGGCCTCTTCCTTTCATGACCCGCTTGAGCTGTTGAAGTGCCTTAGGAATCTCCCGGTAGCCGCCTTCTTTGCTCGCCGGGCCGCGCACTTCGGTGTGGAACACATTCACGGGCATTTCGCCTTTATGCCCGCAGATGTCGCCCGTATGATGGCAACTCTGCTGAATATAAGTTTCAGTTTCAGCGCCCACGCCGGAGACATTTACCTTCAGTCACGTGCCGCCCTTTCGCGGAAGGTGCAGGCGGCGAGTTTCGTGACCGTCTGTACCCGTTACGGTTTAGATGAACTTAACCGGCGGGCCGGTCCGTTGCCGCCAGAGAAGGTCCACCTGATCTACCACGGCTTAACACCGTCCGATTTCTCTTCGAGTAAAGCCCCGACAGCAGGCGATGGCGGACAAGCGCCAGAACTCCCTGCCCCACCTCTCATTCTGGCTATCGGTCGTTTGCAACCGAAAAAAGGGTTCGTCATCCTGATCGAGGCCTGCCGTCTCTTGCGCGACCGCCAACTGGCCTTCCGCTGCCTCATCGCCGGCGAAGGTCCCGAGCGCCGCTATCTTGAATCAGCAATTAACCGGTTTGGACTCTCTGAAACGGTGCATCTGCTGGGCGAATGTTCGACAGAGGAAGTTGTCTCCCTGTTCAAACAGGCCCATGTATTTGCTCTCCCCTGCATCATCGCACCCGATGGCGACCGGGATAGCCTTCCCAATGTCATCCTGGAGTCTCTGGCAGCGGGAATTCCCGTCGTCACTACTCCGGTCGCCGGGATACCGGAAGTGATCGTCCATGGTCACACCGGCCTTTTGGCCCCACCAGGCGATGCCCGAATTCGGGCGGAAATGATCGAAGAATTGTTGAAAAGCGCATCATTGTGTCGGATACTGTCAACTTTCGGCGCCACCACCATTCTGGAACGATTTGACATTGCCCGGAATGCAGTTCCATTGGCAGAGCTGTTTAATAATATGCGGAAAACGGTATGACAGCATCTTTCGGAAGCAAGGTCATCCGGGGCACTTTGATCATCAGTGCCTTTGCGCTTGTGGCGAGACTGAGCGGGTTCATCCAGAAAATCGTAATCGCGCAGCAGTTCGGCACGGGAGCCGCCGCCGACGCCTATACGTTCGCCTTCAGTAGTATCGTCTTCACCTTCATGATCATCCCTCACAAGCTACTCGCGCCGTTTTTGCCCCTGTTTACCGAACGCAAGGAGTCCGGGGGGGAGACGGCGGCCTGGCGTTTTACGGGCGCAGTGGTCTCCATCGTGGCGGTGGTGATGACGGCGGCGGTGGCTCTGGGAATCGTGCTGGCTCCCTGGATGGTGCATGGCCTCTCGTCGTTCCAATCGGAAGAAACGACAAAACTTGCCATCACACTCGTCCGGATCATGTTACCGGCCGCCTTATTCATGGCATTGTTCGCCCTGGCCACCCTGATTTTCAATGCCGACAAGCGTTTCGCACTGCCGGCTTTTGCAGATGCTGGAAACAAAATCATGGTTATTACGGTCATGGTGGCGCTGGCCCCATTTTTCGGAATCAAAGGTTTGGCCATGGGCGTGGTGGCCGGCATGGGTGCCAGTCTGGCGATCCTGCTCATCGGCCTCCGCTCCAAACTTAAATTACTCCGCCTCTCAGTGGATTGGAATGATCCCCTGCTGAAAAAGTTTGCCTTACTGATACCGCCCACACTGGCTTCCATCCTGACTGCACAGGCTCGCACTATGATTGATTACCGTTTTGCCTCAGGCATGGGCCCTGGCTTCGCTTCCAGCCTTGGCTATGCCAAGGGCCTGACGGATACGCTAATCAACCTGATCCCGTTCGCTGTGGGCGTGGTGATCTACCCGTTTTTCTCCGACCTTAACGTTGGCGGAGACCGCCGCAAGACAACCGATGCTTTGATGGGTGCGTTGCGCACCATGGCTCTGATTCTCGTTCCTATTTCAGTGGCGCTGATGATCCTGCGGGTGCCGGTGGTTCAGCTTGTTTTTGAACGCGGCAAGTTCGGCATGGATTCCGTTCTGCTCACCGCAGGACCCCTGCTGTTTTTTGCAGCCGCCCTGACTTCACTCGCCCTTGAAATCATTCTGATGCGGTTCTATTTCTCGGCACAGGACACCCTCTCGCCGGCCATCGTGGGGGTCGTCTGCGTGTTCGTGCATGTCGGCATTGTCGTCGCGTTGCATAACAGCATGCAGCATAGCAGTATTGCTCTGGCGACGTTGGTCAGCAAGACAGCGAAGGTGTTGGTACTCTACCTCCTGCTGAAACCCAAGCTAGGCGATCTACGTATCGGAGAGAACATCGTGTTCGGACTGCGACTGCTGCTGGCCGCCGCCGGTATGGCCATCGTTGTCCAATCCGTCCATGCCGGGTTGCTACACGTCTTGCCTCCTGTCGCAGGCGGAACACGATGGATTGCCTCCGGACTTATCGCCGCAAGAATCGGGATCGCCTCGATGGCTGGGCTTCTGGTATTTTCGGGCGCAGTGATTGCCATGCGGATGCCTGAAGTCCAAGCCATGCGGAGTTTCGTCAGACGGAGGTGAGTCGTGTCAGGCGTCAAGTGTCAAGTGCTGGAAATACTGGAGGCCACCACCGGGGGAACCCGGCGCCACCTGATGGACGTTGTGACCTCTCTGAACCCCTACCGCTTTCAAGTCACGGTAGCCTGTTCAGCGCGGCGCGATCCAGCTTTTTTTAATGATATTGCCCTCATGCGGGCCAAGGGCATCACGGTTCATCTGATTCCCATGCGGCGCGCAATCACTCCTTTCAGCGATCTACTGGCCCTGCTGCGCCTCATTCGCTTGATGCGACACACGCGATTCGATGTCGTTCACACGCACAGCTCAAAGGCGGGATTCCTCGGCCGTCTCGCCGCCCGACTGACCGGTATTCCGCGTATTATCCATACTCCACACACCTTCCCTTTCCAAATGAAGTCGTCCAGGCCGCTCCGTTCCGCTTACTTTCACCTGGAACGGTTTGCCGCCCGCTTCACAGACCGTATCATATGCGTCTGTCCCAGCCAGCGAGTCATTGCCCAACAATTGACAAATCCAGCCCGCGTGGTGGTTATTGAGAACGGCATCGGTGCTCCGCCGCCACCCAACGTGGCGGAACGGGATCGTCGGCGACTCGAACTGGGGATCGGCACCGAATGCCTGGTGGCCGGCATGGTTGGCCGATTCACACTCCAGAAAGGACATGTTCATTTTATCGCTGCCGCGAGGCAGGTCGCGGCGCGTCTGCCTGATGTGCGTTTCATTCTTGTTGGCGATGGAGAGCTAAAACAGCGCATGGAGCGCAACATCGTGGCCGCTGGTCTGCAGGAACAATTCATCCTCCTCGGCGCACGTGAGGATGTCCCCGATCATGTACCTCTCTTCGACGTCGTGGTTCTACCGTCGCTTTGGGAGGGATTGCCTTACGTTTTGCTGGAAGCCATGTCGGCAGGAAAACCTGTTATTGCTTCCAGTGTGGCAGGGATGGCGGATGTGATAAAAAACGGTGACAACGGGTTGCTCGTCCCCCCTGAGGATTCCACCGCCTTGGCTGATGCCATGCTGAAATTGCTTGAAAACGGGAAGTTACGGTCCACTATGGGTAACCGTGCACGCGAGTCCCTCCGGCACCGTTGCCGTCTTGAGGATATGATCGAGCGTCTCTCGTCGGTATATGAAGGAAGGCTTTGAAAGGAGTTCACTGTGAAACAGCGCCTGGTACTCGTAATTTCAGGAATGACTTCCCTGCTTCTGGCGCAATCCTCTGCCTACGCGGGTGACCGCATCTGCATTGAGGCTGAATCAAGCGAAGGAATTGTGGAGCCCGTGCGCATAGTGGACGCCACGACCAACACGGCGTCGACCGTGGCGGGAGCGTCGGGAGGCAGATATCTGGAAATTCCAAAGGGCGCTGGCAACCCACCAAAAGTCAATCAGGGCGAAGCCAAACTTCCGTTTGAAATTGTGGAACCCGGCGAATACACCCTGTGGTGTCGTGTCTATTGGATTAGCGAATGTAACAGTTCCTTCACTCTGTCTCTCGACGACTCTCTTCCGTTCACCTTTGGCAAGGATGCCACCTTCCTCACCTGGCACTGGGTCAAGGCACCCCCGCGCTTGAAGCAATTGAATCTAGCCAAGGGGAAGCACGTTCTCACCATCCGGAATCGCCAGGACGGAGTTAAACTTGATCAAGTACTGCTGGTGCTTGACAAAAAGTACGTCCCGGTAGGCATAGAAGAGGCCACGCCGTGACAAGTTTATTCGCCAAAACGATTCCGCGTCTGGTCTGGTTCGGAATACTGGCTATCCTTATAGTGTCGCCCACCCAATACGGCGTCCAACTTGCAAAGAACACTTACGTTTCTGTGGTGGATCCCTTGATATGGCTTGTGTTCGGGCTGTGGATATTGGGAAACGCGATTCAAAGACGGTTGCCGGAGACTGACGCAACCATGACCAGCGCGCACCCTCCTGCATCGCGTTGTCCTCCCTTAATGGTTGTCCTGTTCATTCTGATCGCCGCGTTATCGGT
>JBIKMI010000072.1:0-10969 GCA_044359285.1 Kiritimatiellia bacterium | reverse complement strand
AAGGAGAACCGGATTCACTCATTGACAAAATGGCAAAAAAAAGACTCAATACCGCGCTTCTGGAGGTCTGGATCGATCAGAATTGTCTATTTAGGAAATCAATTATGGCAACGACCCAACAAGTAAGTGGCATCAAAGGCTGGCTTTCATACCGTCCTGAAATCAAGGTCATGGATGTCACGATTCGTGATGGCGGCTTGATGAACAATCACAAATTCGACATCAGCCTCGTGAAATCCGTCTACCAGACCTGTTGTGAGGCGGGCGTCGACTACATGGAAGTCGGCTATAAAGGCTCCAAGAAAATCTTCTCCCAGACGGAAAACGGGCTCTGGAAATTCTGTGACGAGGAGGTCCTGCGCCAGGTAGTGGGTGAAAAGAAGGGGGACACCAAAATCTCCGTGATGGCGGATGCGGAACGGACCGATTTCCATACCGACATTCTTCCGCGCGAAAAGAGCGCCATTGACATGATCCGCGTCGCCTCCTATATCCACCAGATTCCCACCGCGCTCGAAATGATAACGGATGCCCATGACAAGGGGTACGAAACGTGCATCAACCTGATGGCCATTTCCACGGTTCCGGAGTGCGAGCTTGACGCCGCCCTGGAAACCCTGGGCCAATCTGAAGTTGACGTCATGTACCTCGTGGACAGCTTTGGCACCCTCTACAGCGAACAGATCCAGTCACTGATGAGTAAGTTCCAGAAATACGCCAAGCCGGGCGGCAAGCAAGTGGGGATCCATACCCACAACAACTGCAATCTGGCCTACGCCAACACTATTGATGCCATTATCTGCGGGGCGAACTATCTGGATGCCAGCCTGGCAGGGCTCGGGCGCGGGGCCGGCAATTGCCAGATGGAACTGCTGCTCGGTTTCCTGCATAACCCCAAATACCGCATGCGGCCGCTCCTGAAGTGTATTCAGGAGAATATCGAACCGTTCCGCAAGGAGTTCTTCTGGGGCTTCAGCATCCCCTACATGATCAGTGGCCTCCTGAACCGGCACCCCCGTGAGGCCATGGAGTTCATGGAAAAGGGTGACTGCTCCAATATCGTCAAGTTTTATGACGATATGACGGAGGCCTGAGTATCACCCCCCACCCCGAGGCGGACTCATGCTAGAGCCAACTCATGACTATTATATGCAGTTGGCGCTGCGGGAAGCGCAACGTTCAGCCGACCTTGATGAAGTCCCGGTGGGGGCCATCATCATCAAGTCGGGCGCGATTATCGGCCGGGCTCACAACCAGACCGAGTTGCTGAAGGATCCGACCGCCCATGCGGAAATGATCGCCATCACCCAGGCGGCCGCCGCCGTCGGCGACTGGCGCCTCACCGATACCGTTCTCTACGTGACCAAGGAGCCCTGCCCCATGTGTGCCGGAGCGATTGTGCTGGCCCGCATCCCGGTCGTCGTGTTCGGCGTGGCAGATCCCCAGAGGGGTGGCGCCGTGTCGGTATTCAATATCCTGAATCATCCCCAGCTGAACCACCGGCCGGAAGTCATCCAGGGCGTTCTTGAAAACGCCTGCCGCTCCATGCTGCAGGACTTCTTTCGCAAGAAGCGCAGCGATAAAAACCAGAAAATAACCGAGACCCTGACTTGACCAATGTCCTGTTTCTGAATACGGTATGGGCCCTATGCTACATTTCATACTAAAAGGATTGACCCGTTTTTTTGCATGGCTGTCGCTCCCGACCGCACTCGCCATCGGGCGGGGGTTCGGCTGGTTCTTCTGTTCCGTCTTGCGCCTGCGCCGGAAAGAGGCCACCGAAGCACTCGCACGCAGTTTTCCGGAGAAATCCAAACAGGAATGTGACGCGATCATCCGGGAAATGTATCAAAATCTCGGAATGAACCTGATTGAGGAGTTCCGGTTGCCGTCAGTCTCAAGAGCCTATCTTGAAAACAACATCCTGTGGGAAGGCGACGCCCATACCCACTCTGTTCTGGAGGGAGGCAAGGGCCTGCTGGTCCTGTCCGCCCATCTGGGGAATTTTGACCTGTTATGCACCTTTGCGCCCAAGTTCAACTTCCCAACCACGGTGATCACAAAAAACATCAAGAATGTGGCCATCAATAAATTCTGGATGAATGCCAGGAGCCGGTTTGGTCTCAAGTTTGTGCCGGCCCACAATTCGTACCGCCAGTGCCTGAGCGCCTTACGCAAGAATGAGATCATCGCCTTTGTGCTGGATCAGAACATGATTGATACTGAGGGCATCTTTGTGGATTTCTTCGGCAAAAAAGCCTGCACCTCGCCCGGACTCGCCTATATGTCGGCCCAATCCGGTGCCGCCGTGGTGCCTGTCTTCATGATCCGCCTCGAGAATGGCCGGCATCTGATCAAGGCGGCGGCCCCCATTCCCCCGCCCCCGGACCGGAAGCCCGAAACCATTCATGCCTACACCCAGCTTTACACCAAAGTTATTGAGGATGTGGTTCGGGAATACCCCGCGCAATGGACCTGGATTCACCGCCGGTGGCGCACCACCCCTAAATACGAAAAAGAAATTTAGGACACGGGTCAGCAGTCCGCATAATAGGGATACCGGGCCGGATCCACACCAGGCAACCGCCGTTTCCAGCGCTTATAGCTCCAGAGCCAGTAGCCGGGCTGACGCCGGATTTCCTCTTCCAGTGAGGCGGTAATCCGGGCGGTCACTTCATCGGAGCTCAGCCCTTCAATCGATTCGGGGGTAAACACCTCACGCCCATAGCAGAAATAGCGACCATCCGGACGGCAGGCACAATAGGCCATCAGAATGGGGGCCTTCAGTTTAAGTGCCAGACCTGCTCCAGCCGAAGAGATGGGCACCGGCACACCAAAGAAAGGAACAAACACGCCTCCTTCCGCCGGAAGGGTATCCTGATCCAGAAGCAGGGCCACCGTCCCCTCACTCTTCAGGGCACGCACCAAAGCCCGCAGAGCGCCATCCCGGGGCACGATATGCTGACCGGAGAGCATCCGGATCCGATTGATCTCAGCATCAATCATCGGGTTTTTTACCGGTTTGGCAACACTGGAAATGGTGGCGCCATTCAGTGCAAAGAGCCATCCCAGGATTTCCCAATTGCCGAAATGGGCGGTCACGCCAACCAGCCTGCCAGGTTTCATCCATTTCTGCGCAGACTCATCCACGTCGATCCATTCGCGCATGCGGCGTTCCCGGTCACGTGAAAACCAGAAGTAATCCAGCCCGGTCTGCACAAAAGAGGTAAATGACTGCCGCACAATCATCTTTTTTTCATGAGCGGTCCGCGTTGCTCCGAATGCCAGTTCAAGATTCGCCATGGCAATGCGGCGATCACGACTTGAAACGAGCCATCCCAAACGCCCTCCCAGGCGGGCCATCCGCAACACCGTATTCCGTGAAAGCGCCGGGATCAGGCGCATAGCCAGGGCAAACACCCACGTTTCCAATTGGAAGCGCAGGCGTAAGCCAATGGAAATAGGGATATCCGAGCTCATGATTCGTTACTTAAGCAAAAAGGCCCGAAACATTCCTGTTCCGGGCCTTCCACCATCATCCGCGATTATTTCGCTTCAACAGGTACCACAGCCCCCACCTGATTGATTTCCACTTTCGTCAGCGGTGCCGTCGGTTCGGCCTTGCCGGTCTTGCGGATATAAACCTCAACGCGGCGGTTCACCGGGTTTCCGACAATCGGATCATTCTTCGCCTTCGGACGGCTGAACCCATACCCCACCGACTTCATATCCGACGGCTTAATGCCCCACTTGGCAGCCAGATAATTTGCACAGGCCTTGGCGCGGCGTTCCGACAACTGGTCATTGTGCGGCTTGCTGGAGTTCTTTTGTTTGTCCGCATGCCCCTCAATGCGGGCGGTCGCGCCCGGATCACGCTGCATCACTTTGCCGATGATGTCCAGATCCTTGAAAAACTCGGGCTTGATCACATCCTTGTCGTAATCAAACAGGATGTTCAGTTCAAAAAGCTGCAAATCATCCGCCCCATGACCGGCACAGGGATTCGTGAAGTCTTCCATCACTTCGTGACCATCGGCCACGCCACCGCCATCGGTATCACGGATCAGCGGCTCGGTATGGATATTATTGACTTCAGCGCCATCCTTCAGGCCGTCGAAATCCGTATCGGGATTCAGGGGATCGGTCTTGTGTTTGCGCACCTCGTCGAAGTCACCCAAGGCATCGTGGTCCGTGTCCGGGTCAAACGGATTCGTGCCATAGGTGTTATTCTCTTCATCGTCCGTCAACCCATCCGCATCGCTGTCCTTGAGGCCACCGGAGACGACAAATTTGTGAGGCACATTGGCGCCAATCACGTAACGCACACCGGCTTCGATCGTGGAGTTAACTGTGCCCTTGTCGGAGCCCTCGGCGAAAGCCGCCCGGTAATCCGCACGCAGACCCCATGAGTCATTGATATTATAGATCACCCCGCCCCCCACGCGAAGACCCAGGGCGAAACGGTCATAATCCTTCATGTCATCCGTAAAGCCGATTCCCTGACCCCCGATCGTCAAATAGGGATCCACCCGCTTCCAGGGCGTAGGATGAAAAAGCGCGTCGGCGGTGAAGCCATATCCCGAGGTACCGCTGATGCTGGCTTCCCCGGTCTGCACCCCGAGAAGGTTCACATCTTTCCAGACCCCGCCCGTAGTGGCATCGCGCCGGGGAGTTGTTTGCGCATCCAAGGTCGGCGCAATAAAGAAACCGCCCTCGAGCGACCACCAGTTGTTGATCTCATAGCCCAACTTGACAGAGCCGATAAAGCCATCCTTGGTGGGGAAATCGCCTTCAAAATCAATGAACCCGGGCATCACCGAAATGCTCCAGGGATGGCGGTCGCCCGTCTCCTGCGCCTGAACAGGCTGAGCTGTCTTCACACCCGTCGCCAGTCCGGCGACCATTAAAAACCCGATAAACCGATTGAATTTCATAGATATACCTCTTTTTGCGGCTGTCCCACTTATTACGCCCCCGGAACTCACTCCAAAGGAAGCCTTGTTAATATCAAACTTACGCCTGAAATCAAAAGAAAAAACGAAAAACAGGGGTCATCCGGCAAACTGCATTTCGTAAAGCCGTTTGTACTGGCCGTCCAGGGCCAATAATTCGTCATGCGTGCCAGACTCAACAATTCGCCCTTGCCCCAACACAATGATCCGGTCGCAGTCCGTGATGGTGGAGAGCCGATGCGCAATCGCGAACACCGTGCGCCCGGTCATCAGTTCATGTAGAGCAGATTGGACGAGCCGTTCAGACTCGGTGTCAAGCGCACTGGTCGCTTCATCCAGGATCATGATGGGCGGATTCCTGAGCATGGCCCGCGCAATGGCCAGCCGTTGTTTCTGTCCGCCGGATAAACGGACGCCGAGATCCCCGATCACCGTCTCATACTGTTGCGGCATCTCCATGATAAAGGAGTGGGCATAGGCCCGTTTCGCGGCCGTTATCATCTCCTCACGCGAAGCGGCTTTGGACCCGTAGCTGATATTATTGGCCACCGTATCGTTGAACAAGACCGTATCCTGCGTCACGATCCCCATCAGCCGCCGGAGCGACGGGATGGTGAACTCGCGGACATCCCGGCCATTGATCTTCATGGTCCCGGCCGTCACATCATAAAACCGGGGCAGGAGATTGACCAGCGTGGTCTTGCCGGAGCCCGAGCCGCCGACGATCGCGATGCGCTGTCCCCCGCGCACATCGAGATTCACCCCGTTCAGGATCAGGCGCTCCTGGCCGTAGGCGAACTCCACCTGATCAAAGGTGATGGACTGCACCGGGCCGGAGAACTCCACCGCGCCCACGCGTTCCGTCACATCCACAGGGGTATCCAGCAAGTCAAAAATCCGGTCGGCCGAGGACAAGGCCTGCTGGACCTGGAGATGAATCCGGCTGATCTTCTTGACCGGCTCATACATCATGAACAGCGCCATGGCATACGTCAGGAAATCACTGACGGGCATGCCGCGCGCCCAGACGTAGATCAGCACCAGGCTGCAGCCAAACGAAGAAATGAACACGATCATCGGCTCAACCGACGTGTTGGCCTTCACGCCCTTCATCGTGCGCCCGAAAAAGGCCAGGTTCTGCTCGCCGAACCGACGGCCCTCATACGCCTCCATGCCGAAGGCCTTGACGACGCGGACGCCGCCAATCGTCTCCTGCAACACGGACACCAGATCGGCGACCCGTTGTTGTGCCTCGCGCGTGAAGCGGCGCAACTTGCGCCCGAAGATCGCCACCGGAATGATGCAGATCGGGAACAACACCAGACTGATAAACGCCAGCCACGGATCAATATAAATCAGGTACCCCACCGCCCCGATCAAGGTCAGAGGCTGTTTTGCCAGATCCTCCACCACCACCGAGACGGCATTTTCCGCCGCCATGGGATCATTGGTGGTCCGGGCAATCAGCTCGCCTGAGCGGCTGGAAACAAAGTAGGATAAGGACAGCTCGTTCAATTTCTTGAAAATCGCATTGCGCAGGTCCATCACCACCCGTGAACCGACCCAGCGGATCTGATAGCGGGTAATGAAGTCAGCCAGTCCCCGGATCAACGCCACCGCCGGTAACACCAGCGCAATCAGGATGATCGTGCGGCGGGGGGTCTCCGGGCTGTAAAAATACGGGATCCCCTTGTTCACAAAGGCCAGCAACCCTGTATTCGCTCCGGCGCAGATAAATCCGAACAGCACGCCCAGCGTCAGACGCCCGAGATACGGGCGCGTGTATTGCAGAAGCCGCCGATAGGAGGCCAGATCACTGCGCTTCAGGAGTTTTCCGGGTAATGATGCCATGAGCCCTATTCCTTCATTTACAAGCTTTGCCGCCCCTTCATGGCGCGAGCCAATGTCAGGCCATCCGAATACCGGATGCCGCTTCCCACGGGAATACCGGTCGCCAGACGGGTGATCCGGAGTTTCCGCGGCTTAAGCAACTCGATGATGTAACTGGCCGTCGCTTCGCTTTCCGCATCCGTTCCCAACGCCAGGATGACCTCTTGAAACCCCTCGGTCTCCAGCCGCTTGATGAGCGCCTGAAGGCGGATATCGCCCGGCCCCTCGCCATGCATCGGGGAAATGATCCCCATCAAGGCATGATAGCGACCCTTGTAGGATCCAGTCCGTTCCAGCGCGACAATGTCACTGGGATCCTGCACCACACACACCATCGTGGCATCACGGGAAGGATGGGTACAGAGCTTGCAGGGCATTTCCGCCACGGTGGTGAGGCTGCCACAGAGGGTGCAAAGCCGGATATTCTCCCGGACCTCCTGCAAGGCCTGGGAGAGTTCCCGCAGCACGCCCTCGGGGTCCCCGGCCAGCCGGTAAGCCATGCGCTCGGCAGAACGGCGCCCGATGCCCGGGAGTTGACCCAGGGCCGCGGTGATCCGGTCCAGATACTCAAGCCCGTTCATAATGTATCTCAGTGCCCGAACAGGCCCGGCATCGCCAGCCCTGCGGTCACCTTCTGCATGTCAGCGGCGGCCAGCTCGCGGCTCTTCTTGATCGCGCCATCCACGGCGGCCAGAACCATATCCTCCAGCAGCTCCTTATCGGAAGCCACAATCACCCGGGGATCGATCTTGATGCTTGAAATACTTCCATCGCCGGTGGCGACCACCGTCACCATGCCGCCCCCAGTGGAAAATTCAACCCGCTTTTGAGCTAACTCGGCCTGGACGCGCTCCATATCCTTCTGCATCGTCTGGGCCTGCTTCATCATTTTCATCACATTCATACGATTGTCTCCCTCTGAATATGTATCCTTACTCCCGGATATCCGTAATGGATCCGTTGAAAAACTCCAGCGTTTTCCGCACCACCGGCTCCTTGTACCAGTCCTGCTTCGATTTGGGCCCTTTGCCAGCGCCGCTTCCCGCCTGATCCGCCACATGATCCGCCGGCACCTCCACGGGCCCGGCCGAGGAAACCAATTGAAACTCAACATTAACCTGCCGCTTCAAAAAGGTAGACAACACGCCCTGAATCGCCTTGAGGTAGTGAGGAGCCTGGATTTTTTCCAGATTCCCGCCAAACTCAGGATCAAACCCGATCACAACGCGCATCGACTCCACCGCCAGCGGCTTGGCATCCAGCAGCAAGTTACGCGCCAGAGCGGCAGTCGGCACCCGCCCGACCCGCTCGACAATTTCACTCCGCCATTGCGCCATCATATGGTCCAATTCATTGACCGGCGTGGCCGCCGGTGCAGGCGCCGGCTTAGCCGGAGCCGGCCGGACGGCGGGCGGGGTCGGCAGAGACGTCCCCCTCACGGGGGCCGGAGCGGGGGCCGCAGGCCGTACCGGGCCGACGGGCGCCACGTCCCGCATCGCGGCGGGCGCAGCCGACACAGCGGGGCTGATCCCCAATGACTGCCGTAGCGCCTCCACCCGCTGCAACAACTCGTCAACCGATACCCGCGTTGAGAGCGCACACCGGATGAGCGATGTTTCAACCAGCGTCCGGCGCGAGAGCGAATAGCGCATGCGGTCTTCCGCCTGCGACAGAATTTCAGCAATCCGCATCAACCGGTCGGGCGTTGCCAGCCCCGCCTGTTTCTTGAAGCTTTCCAGCTGACTCTCGACAATATCCAGACTGGCGGCGGACGTGGGCGCGCAGATGTAAATCAGCAGGGAGCGGAACTGATCCAGCAGCTCCAGCACCAGACGCTGCATATCCTTGCCGGAGGCATCCAGCTCACCAATGATGCGGATCAATTCCGGCACATCGCCCCTGAGGACGGACATCGCGAGGGCTTCAAGGGTCTGGCGTGACACCAGTCCGAACACGGCCAACACATCCGCCTCTGTAATCGTGTCACCCCGGAAGGCGATCAACTGGTCCAGGGCGGACTCCGCATCCCGGAGCCCTCCCTCGGCACCCCGGGCGATCGCCAGGGCGGCATCGCTGTCGAGCGTAATGTTTTCCTCTTTGACGATCAGGTTCAACCGCTCCACGATCAATTCCGTCCGGATGCGCCGCAGATCAAAACGCTGGCACCGCGAAACAATGGTGGGCAACACCTTGTGGGCTTCCGTGGTGGCAAAGAAAAACTTCACATGGGCCGGCGGCTCCTCGAGTGTTTTCAGCAGGGCATTGAACGCGGCCGTACTGAGCATATGGACTTCATCGATGATGTAGATCTTATAGGCCCCGTGCACGGGCGCGAATTTCACATTATCACGCAAATCCCGGACCTGCTCGACGCCGTTGTTCGACGCCCCGTCGATTTCCAGGACATCCATCGAGGTGCCCGACACAATCTCGCGACAGGAATCGCACACATCGCAGGGGGTAACCGTCGGCCCGTTCTTGCAATTCAGAGCCTTGGCAAACAACCGGGCCAGCGATGTTTTGCCGGTGCCGCGCGGTCCGACAAAAAGATAGGCATGCGCGATCCGGTTGGCCGTGATGGCATTCTGCAGCGTTTGCGTGACATGCCCCTGCCCGACCACATCCGCAAACTGTTGCGGACGCCATTTTCTTGCCAACACTTCATACGCCATAAACAGATCTCCCGGGTTTGTCCGTTCAGCGTAAACCTTGATTCCCGATAAGCCGGGCCCCGGCTCAAATCAGAAAAACTACGGCGCCCGGAAACCTGGCATACCGTTGCTACCTTCCGGTCCTGGCGGGATTTTGCCCGTCTCCGTCGCATAGCCCCCGACTCTCACCGGGACCCAGCTTATCGGGAATCAGATCTTTCACGCTGTCTCAATCGGGCTATTACGTTACCTGATTACCAGCCGAAGCGTAAAGGAAAACGTACAAGGCGGGACGTTTTCGGTTTTCCATTTACACTCAGGGCGGATTTGTGCTGATATTACCCGATGTTGGCCAACCCAAACCAAACGATTGCCGTCGGCTTGAGCGGAGGCGTGGACTCCTCAGTGGCCGCCTACCTCCTTAAAAAACAAGGGGGCACCGTCCTGGGGCTGACGATGCAGATCTGGGACGGGTCGCTCCCGCTCCTCGACGAAGGGCTGTCAGGATGCTACGGCCCCGGGGAACCCCGTGACATTGCCGCCGCAAAAGCCCTGGCCGACCGGCTGGGCATCCCCCACCATGTGATTTCACTGGCGCCGGAATACAATACGGAGGTCCTTGATTATTTCCGCTCCGAATACCGCGCCGGCCGCACGCCCAATCCCTGCGTCCGCTGCAACCGCAGCATGAAATTCGGGCTATTGCTGGATCGCGCCCGGCAGCAGGGCATCGCCTTCGACACGTTTGCCACCGGCCACTATGCGCAGGTGAGTCAGGATCCCGCCACCGGCCGCTGGCGTTTGCGACGTTCGGTGGATTTGGCCAAGGATCAGACGTATTTCCTCTCCCACCTCTCCCAGACGCAGCTCAGTCAGGTTCTCTTCCCGCTGGGCGGGATGACGAAACCGGAGGTCAAAGCCATCGCCCGGGAAATCGGGTGGGCAGATGTGGCCGACAAGCCGGAAAGCCAGAATTTCATTGAGAGCAAAGATTACGGGGTTCTGTTTGGCGAACAGGAGCAGAAGCCGGGCGCGATTGTGAACCGGCAGGGAGAAGTGCTGGGCCAGCACCGTGGGATTATCCATTACACCATCGGCCAGCGCAAAGGACTGGGCATCGGGGGCACCGCCGAGCCCCTGCACGTCCTCCGGATCGATGCCTGCACCAACACCGTGGTGGTCGGGGCGTATGCCGAGTTGTTTTCCAGCCGACTGGTCGCCCGGGAGCTGAACTGGATCGGCCTGCCCGCCGCCCCCGCTCACGCGCTGCGGGTCCACGCCAAAATCCGGCAACAACACAAGGAGGCCCCCGCCCTGATCCGGGCGTTGCCGGGCACAGACCTGGTTGAAGCCGTCTTTGATGAACCCCAGATGTCCATTACCCCGGGTCAGATTGTGGTTTTCTATACCGGCGACCTGGTGCTGGGGAGCGGGACCATTTCGGAGCCATGAGCTTGTCATGAAATTCATTCTCTA
>JBIKMI010000341.1:0-2938 GCA_044359285.1 Kiritimatiellia bacterium | reverse complement strand
TCCGCAATCCCACGCGCCGTCCGCTGAAGATCGGGCGGATGGGCTACCGGATGACGGGGTATCCGGCGGATCACGTCGCACGGTTCCGGACCGGCGATGCTGCGCTGGACGACCTGTGCGTGCGGGCGATGAACACCCTGCGGGTGTGCGCCCGCGACAGTTGGATGGACTGCCCCGACCGTGAGCGGGCCATGTGGGGCGACCTGGTGGCCGAGATGGCGGCCGGGGCGTATGTGGATTCCGCCTACAATCCACTCGGGCGCAAATGCTACGAAGTCTGGATGGACTGGCAGTGGGACAACGGCGTGTTGTGCGCGCCGGTGCCGGGGTCGTTCCGCACGGAGCTTCCGTGCCAGCAGCTCTATCTTTTCGCGGGCCTGGCGCAGTACCGGGAACTCACGGGTGACGTGGAACTGCTGCGGCGCGCGTATCCGCACTGGGTGCGCTACTACGCGCATTTGGAACGCTGCATGGACCCGGACGGGCTGCTCAATATCGGGCGCTGGGAGCCGGGGATCAGAACGTGGCTCTGGCTCGACGGTGGGGCGAAAGAGGCACGCGGCCGGAATGCGCTGCTGAATGCGATCTTCGCGCTCGCGTTGCGGACCATGATGGAGGCGGCGCGGCTGGCAGGCTGCACGGGAGACCTGCCGCGGTGGCGGGCCCAGTATGAACGCCTGCGGCGGGCTTTTGAGACCGTTTACTGGGACCCTGCGCGGCAGGTCTATCGGGCCACGGACGTGCCGGGCGAGAAGGTGACGACCGAGGACGAGCGTGTTTACATCATGGGGTACCTGGCCGGCCTCATTCCGCGGGAGCGGCATGGCCTGGTCGAACGTATCATTGCCGATCCGGCGCGGTGGGAAGCCGGGACCTTTGTCGAGTTCTACGCCTGTCTCGCCTTGGGAATGCTTGGGCGGCAGGACGCGATGCTACAGCGGCTCCGCACGCGCTTCGCGGCGATGCTGGCCACGCCCTCGACGACGCTGTGGGAGCACTATCCGGTGGAGGGGACGGCGAACCACGCCTGGTGCGCCGGTTTCCTGCATCCGTTCACGCAGTATGTGGCAGGGATCCGCCCGTTGGAGGACGGGTTCGGGAAGATCCTGGTCGCGCCGAGGCTGGGAGGGCTGAAGAAGCTCGACGTCACGGTGGATACCATCCGCGGGCCGGTGGCCCTCCGGTATGATGCCTCGGGACTGTGGCTCCGTGCGCCCGAGGAGTGTGAGGTGGTCGTGGACCTCGAATGCGACGGATTGGCGGCACGGTTGCCCAAGGGCATGCAGGTGCGCAAGCGGACACGCTCCCGGCTGGTGGCGGTTTGCTGTGGAGGTGAGTATAAGATAATGTGCGGGATTCTATTGTGAAAAACATATGGAGGATAGTATGAATTCGAGACAGCGAGTTATTGACGTTATTCAACATCGACGACCGGATCGGCTGCCCATCTACGGGTGGGTGCGGGCCAATCTGGACAAGCAGATTTCCGCCCGTTTCGGCTCCTGTGACGCCTTCGAGGATCACTATGAGTTCGATCTGGCGCATCTGTTCAGCGGCTTCGGCAGTTACACCTCGGAACAGTTGGACGCCTATCGCCAACAGTGTGGGGGCGCGATCGATCCGGCGCAACTGCTGGATCTGCCGATGCGCGACCCCAACGACTCCGGCGCCTATGACGAACTGCGCCGGAAGATTGCCCATCACCGGGCTCGCGAGCGATTCCTGTACGTGCAGACACCGGGCATTTTCGAGGCGCTGAACTGGCCCTTCGGCATCGAAGACCACCTGATGTACACGGCCTTGTACGAGGAGGAGTTGAAGGAGGTCTATCGTCGGCAGGCGGAATGGAACCGCGCGTATGCGATGAACTGCCTGGACCTTGGTGTGGACATGATCCACATCTCCGACGACTGGGGTGCCCAGGCGGGGCTGATGTTCAGCCCGGACTACTGGCACCGGATGATCTATCCCTATCACCGCATCTTCTGCGACGCGGTGAAAAAACGCGGCGCGTTCCTGAGCCTGCACAGCGACGGCAACGTGACCTGCGTACTGGATGGCATTGTGGAACTGGGCTACGACGTCGTACACCCGTTCCAGGAATCGGCGGGGATGGACTTGGAACTGTTCAAACAAAAATACAGGAAGTCGTTTACGGTCCTCGGCGGCCTGGACGTGCAGGACACCATCGGTTTCGGCGATTACGACAAACTCCGGCTGGCGATCGAGCGGGTGGTGGGGATGTTCCGGGATGGGGGGCTACTCTTCTGCACCACGCATTTCGTGCAGGATCACTGCACAATCGAGGAACTCGTGTTCGCCTACGACCTGGTGTACAAACTGGTGAGGCAGAAGGAGTGACTGCAATACCGGGGACGTTCTTTGTACTATTCTGTACATCCATATTCACACGCGATATTCACCACCGAAAGACAGGAATCGGTGGACGATAGCGGCGACGATAGCGGATAACGATTGGAACTCACGACTCGTTCATTGTTCTCGCGTGCCTTGCCGTAGCCCTTGGGCGAAGGCAGGTCGCCGCTATCGTCAACCGATCTGGGGTCGCTGAGTAGTAACGCCTGGTGATAGCTTGCGCGGGGAATCGGGGCTTCCTCGCCGGATTGCACTCCGTCGAGTATCGTCCCCGCGGCCGGCCAGCCGGATCACGGTTTGCGCGATTGAAGATCGAAGACGGCGAGGACCTCCTGCTGAAGACGCTTCACCAGGCGGGTTTCCATATCCGTGAATCCTTCGCCCCGTTCGGTTGAGGAAGTCAGTGTATCCTGCCGGACCAAGGAGCTCTCGCTGGCCCGGAGATAGGGCACCGAGGTCAACCCGAGCAGAATAACGACGAGCGCGAACACGGGGATCAGGGAGCGCGCCACGCTGCCTCGGAACAATCCCTCGTTGCGCCCGCGGAGGAGCCACACCAGGA
>JBIKMI010000340.1:0-2940 GCA_044359285.1 Kiritimatiellia bacterium | reverse complement strand
GGTCTACGGCCAGGGCGGCAGCCTCTGGCAGGCGGTCGGCACCGGTTGGGCCAAGGACGACAAGGGCCAGGATTACTACTCCGTCGAACTGCCGCTGGACATCGCCCAGGCGCTGTTGATCGGGGACGACAGTTACGGCCTGTCGATCGTCGACGAGAAGGGCCAGCGGGCCTTCCAGTCCACCTATCGCCACGTGCCGGATCCGAATCATTTCGTGAATGCGCGCGAGTCGGGCAAGCCGTGCTTCCTGGTCATCGAGGGCGAGAAGGCGCCGGCCAAGGCGCCGGGGGCGGTGACGGCGGCGGAGGCCAAAACGGGGGTTGAGGCGGGCGATGTGGAATTGTCGTGGCTCTGTCCGGCGGCGGCCGACGGGGGCAAGGTGCTGGGTTACCGTGTGTACGTGTCGAAGGAGAAGTTGGTGTCCGGGAAGTTGCCTGCGGCGGTGCGCCTGCCGCGGTCGTTCACCTGGCGGCCTGGGAAACCCGGCGAACGACAGGCGTTCCCGATCTTCGGGTTGGAACCGGGCGCCGAATACCACTTCGCCGTTGTCGCTTATGACCGTTGCGGCAACGAATCGGCGCCGGCCATCTTCAGCGGCAAGGCGCGCGAGGCGCGCACGTTCAAGATCGTCTCCGTCCCGGCGGCCAAGGCCGAGGGCGCGCCGTTGGCCAACGCGGCCCTGCGGGTCTGGGCCTGCGCCTCGGGCGAGAAGATCAATCCCCTGACGGGTAATGCCCTGAGCGAAGGCGCCTATACCGGCAAGCCCGGCGGCGTGTACCGCAACGGCAATAGCGTCTGGGACGGCAAGCAGCAGCTTGTGAACCTCACCGCCGGACGGAACGATTTCGCCGGCTTCCAGATCGCCGTGGAGAACCTCGGCGACAAGCCGCTGGCGGGGATCAAGGTCAGTTGCTCCGACCTCGCTCCCAAGTCCGAAACCGCCGAGATTGGCCGCTATGTGCAGATGAATGTGAAGAGCGCCGAACAGTTCATGGGGGCCATGGAGGCGCTGGAGAAGAAGGACGCGGCGCTGGCGGATAAAGTCTATGCCTCGGTCAAACGCTACAACGAACTCAAGGCCAAACAGCAGTCCGATCCCAAGGCATTCGTGGACGAGATGAAGGCCCTGCGCGCCAAGGACGAGGCGGAGTATAAGAAGTGGATGCAGTTGCTTTCCCCGTCCGGCGACGCGGGCGGCGGCGTGGCGGCGGCGAACGTCGAGTTGTTCTGGCAATGGAACCTGAAGGACCAGAGTGGCGTCTGGTATCCCGATGCCCTCGTGCCGGTGGGCGCCGGGCCCCTCTCGCTGCCGAATACGCTGAACCCCTTGCCGGGACAGAAGGTTCTGGCGCTGTACGCCGATATGTGGGTGCCGCACAAGGTCGAGCCGGGTGTGTACAGCGGCGAGATCCGCATCGAGACCGCGACCGGCGGGGCGTTGACTGTGCCGGTCGAACTGACGGTGCTGGACTACACCCTGCCGGACGAACTGAACTTCGTCTGCGACATGAACGGGTACCGCTATCCGCAGGTGAAGGACTGGGAGGGGTCGCTCAACCTGCACCGCCTGGCCCATCGCAACCGTCTGAACGTCAACATCGTTCCCTATTCCCAGACCGGGAATTGGGCCGTGCCGGAAATGGGCATGGAGGTACAGGGCAGGGGCAAGAACCTGCGCGTGGCCTCCTTCGAGACCTTCGACAAGAGTTTCGGCCCGCTCCTGAGCGGTTCGGCGTTCGCGAACAATCCGCGGTCCGGCGTGCCGGTGGCGGCCTGTTACCTCAACCTCTTCGAGAACTGGCCCTGCACGGTGAAGGGAAACTTCAAGTTTGACCAGCAGGCGAAGCAGGTGGATATCCGCAATGACTTCAGTCAGGACTACAAGGACGGCTTCCTGGCGGTCTGCCGGCAGATGGGCGGGCACTTCAAGCGGAAGGGCTACACCCGCACGGCCTTCCAGCCCTTCCTCAACAACAAGCACCAGTTCGCGCCGGACCAGAACTTCTGGCTGCTGGATGAGCCGATGTTCCGCGACGATTTCGTGGCGTTGCAGTTCTTCGGCGATCTCTTCCGTGAGGGCTTCCGCGAGGCGGCGCCGGTGATGGTCGATTATCGCGCCGATGTCTCGCGCATCGAGGAGGCGCGCGGCATGCTCGACCGCTTGGACACGATGGTCTTCTCGCAGTACAACGTCCGCGAGTATCCGACGATCGCCCGCGAGTTCATGCGCTCGTATGATGCGAGGAATCCGGGCGAAGCGCGCAAAGGCTGGGAATACGGCGGCGCCGGCCGGGTGGATGCGCTGCCGGTCTCGCTGCGCGGCTGGGTGATGGAGTGCTGGTTCGACGGCCGTGACGGCTTGCTGCCGTGGGAGTCCACGGGGTCGGAGGCCTCCTGGGAAAGCGCCGAGGCCGCCAACGATGGCAGCGTGTTCTACCCGGCCTTCGCCAAGTGGGACTACAATGGCTGCTACGGTTCGCTCAAGATGAAGGGCTTCCGCGACGGCCAGCAGGACGCGGAGTACCTGATCCTGCTCGCGAAGAAGCTCGGTGCCACGCGGGCCGAGATCCGCGACCTGATCAAGCCCTATCTGGTGCTGCAAGGCAAGGTGACCGCGGCCGCCGGCAACGAGCTCGCCCCCGACGCCGGCAGCATCTCCTACCGCGGCCTGACCCCCGACGCGATGGAGCGCCTGCGCAAGGCAATCGGACTGACGCTGGCAGGGGAGGGGAAGTAGGAAGAAGTGTTCAGTATCCAGTATTCAGTGTTCAGTCCATCGGCGCGCGCTCTCCATGTCCTTCGGTCTCTTCTCTTCTGGAGGGCGGACGTCCCCGGCCGCCGCATTGAGTTGCGCAAGTATTTAAAAATAAGTATGATCATATTCTATGGCGGCAGGACTTCGGCGAGCTCAGTCGAGCCGCTTTCAGCCTGCCGATTGAG
>JBIKMI010000339.1:0-2947 GCA_044359285.1 Kiritimatiellia bacterium | reverse complement strand
ATTGGACGGCGGGGATCATTGGTTCTGGGACCGGGTGCCTCACTCCTTTGTCATGGTCGACCCCCCCTCCATCCGCACCGTACGCCTCTACACGCTCATCCCCAGCGCCTCTGGCACAATCTCCGATTGGAAGCGGCTGATCCCCGGCATCCTTGCCATGGGCTTCGATTCGATCCACCTGCTCCCCATTACCCAGATGGGCTTCTCCGACAGTCCCTATGCCGCCAATGATCTGTTTGATGTGGACTCACGCTACCGCGACCCCGCCGATCCCCGCAGCACCCTGACGCAGTTCGAAGAGTTTGTCCAATGCTGCCGTGATCAGGGAATCCGGCTTTGCCTTGATCTGGTCCTGAATCACATCTGCGTCGACAGCCGGATGGTCACCTCCTGTCCCGACTGGATTATTGCCGACGATGCCGAACCCGATGGTTTGAAGCGGGCCGGGTGCTGGCATATGCAAAGCTGGATCCGCTGGGAGGATCTGGTGCTGCTGAATTTTGACCATCCCAATTCCTTCATCCGGCACGACATCCGCGACTACATGACGCATTATGCCCGGTTCTGGTCGAATTACGCCGCCTACACCGGGGGCATGGTTCGATTCGACAACCTCCACAGCAGTAACAATGATTTTGTGGCCCAACTGAGCACCGCCCTGCACACGACCTTCCCGAATCTGTCGATTTTGGGCGAATATTTCACGGACGAGGGGACACTCGAACGAACGGTCCCTGAATGGGGCATCAACATGCTACTGGCCAACAGCTGGGAATATCCCTTTGGCCCGCAGCTCCGGCACTACATCACTTACCTGCACACGGTCGCCGGGCGCCTGCGCCATCTCTGCGCCATAACGACCCACGACACCGGGGTACCGGCCCAGCTCTTTGGTGCGGAACAGTCGACCATTCCCCGCTACGCCATCTGTGCCCTGTACACGCTCGGACAGACCGGAATGGTGCAGGGGGTCGAAGCCGGAGTCAAGGATCGCATCCCCTTTATCGGCCCAGCCCGGAAACTCGACCTGCAACCAATCCCCGCCATTCGTGACGCCATCACCAGAATCAACGGCCTTCTGGCCGGGCGCGCTGTGTTCAGGCAGCAGGGCAACATCCTCTTTGTGGACAAAGGGCATGAGGCCATTCTCGGGGCCTATCGCCGGGATCTCACCGGGCAACAGCCCGGCGTGCTGCTCTTCTCCAATCTCGACATCTATCATGACCAGACGCTTGTAGCCGATCTGACTCCCTGCAATCTGCACTATCCCCTGACCCTGAAAGACCTTTTCACCGGTGAATCCATGGTCCTTCCTGGACCTGTTTTCTCCATTACAGTGAAACCCTGTGAAGCAAGGGTTTTCGAATTATGATTCATCCCCTGCCCGCGTTTCTCGTGATCTCCCTCGTGCTCGCGGACAGCCCCGACGCCAAGGATAAGACGCGGCTCCAGACGCAGGAAAACACGGGATTCGCGGGATTCTAAACCCCGGAAATGGCACCCCCTAGGAGAGTCGAACTCCTCTTAACAGGTTGAGAACCTGCTGTCCTAACCGATAGACGAAGGGGGCACACGGGTCTAGCAGAAGTCGCGTAATCTATATGGCGAACCCGCCATCGTCAATCGCTTTTTATCATTTTATGTCAAAAAAAAGCGGGAACAGGCCTTTCGGCCCATTCCCGCGAAAACATCCAATAATGCGCTGATGCGCGTGGTTGGATTACCGGCGTCCGCCGAACCCACCACCACCGCCACCGCGACGATCGCGATCGCCACCACCGAAGCCACCGCCACGGCTGCCACGATCACCGCCGCCGAACCCACCACCACCGCCAACGCGGGGAGCCTGGGGACGCGCTTCGTTCACGGTCAATGCACGGCCATCCACGTCCGTACCATTCGTGCCTGCAATGGCCGCCGCTGCCTCAGCGTCGGTCGACATTTCCACAAAGCCGAAGCCTTTGCTACGACCGGTTTCGCGGTCCATGATCACATCCGAGGACATGACTTTGCCAAATGCGGAGAACACCTGTGAGAGTGACTCGCTTGTGACGCTATAGCTCAGGTTGCCAACATACAATTTCTTACCCATCTTACGATTCCCTTCTTCCCTTACTCTTGGACCCCTTCTTTTTCTTTCCGGTTCCTGTGGAAAGGGGTTCAACTTGAACCCTCCGACCTGATGGTTACACGCTTATGGCGTGCTCCCTCTGGCCGACCCCATCACCGCACGAACAACGTGCTATTCCGGGTTAGGAAGACCGAACAGTAGCAGCAGACAAATGGCTTTTTTCCCATCCCCCACCGACTTCTTCGACAACCAAATTTGTTAAACGGTACTGAAAACCTTATACGAAGTACACAAAATTCATTTTTTCAATAAATTATTCTTCCTGCAGGTTTCGCCCCTTCAGAGGGAAAAGCGGAGATCAAAATACCTTTTCGAGTAACGGCTGATTTCCGTCGGGTTTGATTTTGCCGGACATTCCACCTGATGCAATAACCAGGACAATTTCACCTTTGATGGTTCGTCCCTGGAAAACGCGTTTAAGCTCCGCAGCCCGCCCCCAGACGGTCTCCTCGAATTTTTTTGTCAGCTCACGCCCGACAAACAGTTCGCGCTCTCCCAGCGTCGTCTCAATTTCATCCAGCAACTTGATCAGGCGGTACGGGGACTCAAATACCGCCACCGGCACGGGACAGGTGGCGAATTCCTGTAGAAATCGCTTCAGGGCCCCACTTTTCCTGGGAGTGAAGCCGGCGAAGACAAACCCCGCACCGGGAAAGCCGCAAAGAGAAATCGCCGCCGTCACCGAGGAGGGACCCGGCACGCAAATCACGGGAATCCCGGCCTTGCGGCAGGCGGCCACCATCCGCGAGCCAGGATCGGATACACCCGGCATCCCGGCATCGGATACCAGCGCCAGCGATTCGCCGGCGCGTAAAC
>JBIKMI010000338.1:0-2948 GCA_044359285.1 Kiritimatiellia bacterium | reverse complement strand
AGGTTAAATGTACAATTTTAGCACGGCCTCACCGGTTTCCCAGCGCTTTAAACGGTTGATGTCGGTGGTTAATTGCGCCCATTGCGCTGAGAGTTCATCGCGGACCGGATCCTCCGTGGCGGCGTGAAGCTGTTGTTCGACCTGGATACGCCGGGCTTGCAGTTCATTCCGCCACATTCCCAGGATCAGGCCTTCGACGGCCTGGCGGTCATTACCTTCCAGCCCGGCTTTGTGAGGCGCGCTCAGGACCTGTGCGGCGAAAGTGGACAGGTTGCGATCGGCATCATCCCGCTCCGTGAGCAGTTGCATGACGTCAACGCCTTCCCTCGAACTGTCGCGCAGCACTTCAAGAAAGGCGCGGCAGGTGGGGTCGGTAATCATGGTGAAAGGCAGGAAAAGCTCCATGATGGTGACGAGATCCGGATTCGTGCCCAGATGCTCGGCGAGCAGCACTTCGCTCACCGGTCGCTGAACGGGAACCGGGTTGGTGCTGGTGTCGGCGGCAGGGGGCGGGGCATTGCGCCGGAGGTGCCGGAGTTCAACATTCAGGGCATCTGCAGAAACGCCCAGACGCCGGGCCACGGTCTGAACCAGAACGTCGCGCTGGATGGCGTTGGGGCTCTGGCTGATCGTCGCCAGGGCGGCCCGACTGACTTTGAGCATACCTACTTCGGACCGGATGTCTTCCTGGCTCAGGAGAAGGTTCAGTTGGAAATCGATGGCGGGGACGGCTTGGGAGATTGCTTTGGCGAAGCTGGGTGCGCCTTGTTTCAAGATGAGCGAATCCGGATCCTCGCCCTGTGGCAAGCTGGCAACCCGCACGGCGAGCCCCATTTGCATGAAGACGGCGGAGGCCTTGAGCGCGGCATTTCGCCCGGCGTCATCCGAGTCAAAGACGAGTACCACGCCATCGGCATAGCGCTTCAACATGCGGGCATGATCCTCTGTGAAGGCCGTTCCCTGGGCGGCGACCGCGGTTTTGAATCCCGCCTGATGACACCGGATCACGTCAATCTGGCCTTCACAAATAATGGCCTCGCGCGTTTCAACGATTTCCCGGCGTGCCCGGTCAAGCGCATAGAGGATGTGGCTTTTCCGGAATAACGGGGTTTCCGGGCTGTTGACATATTTGGCGGCCTTGGGATCCTGTAACAGTGTGCGCCCGCTAAAGGCCACAATCCGCCCTTGCTCATTTCTGATGGGGAACATGACCCGGCCCCGGAACCGGTCGTAATATGGCTGGGAACCCTGATCCTCCTCCCGCCGGATGAGCAGTCCGGCGAGATCGAGTTTCTGCAGGGCATATCCCTTTTTAAGCGCCCACTTCAGGAGAAAATCCCAGGAATCCGGGGCGTAGCCGATCATGAAGTCCTCAATGACTTCTGTCGTGAGTTGACGCTTGTGCAGATACTCCCGCGCAATCTGGGCATCGGGGCTCTGGAGCAGCTGCCGGTGGAAAAGGGCGGCCGCTTCTTCATGAATGGTCAGCAGGAGTTCCTTGTCGGCGGACGGCTCAGACCCTTTTTCGAACTGAAGGGGGATACCGGCCTTTTCAGCCAGGATCTTGATGGCCCCGATGAAGTCGACGTGCTCGTAGAGCATCACAAACTTGAAAACGTCGCCCCCCGCGCCACAGCCGAAACAGTGGAAGATCTGGCGTTGCCGGTTGACGTTGAAAGACGGGGTTTTCTCCTTGTGGAAAGGGCAGAGCGCCTTGATGATGGTCCCCTTCTGCGGCAGGGTGATATAGGCATCAATGACGTCAACGATATCGCAACGGAATCGGATATCGTCCAGCACGGATTTAGAGATGAGGCCTGCCATGGGAATGGTTATTCTTCCCACTTCTCGCGCTTGCCGGCACGTTCGTTACGGGCTTTTTGAATGACCCCCTCGCCGGTTTCCACGCGCGAGGTAAGCTTTTGGATGAGTTGGTTTTCGGCGCCCAACACTTCCCTGGCGATCCAGGAGTGTTGGCCGACCGCCGCCGGACGATGATCTTCAGGGAGGAAATTAAAGATGACGAAAACCAGCAGGACGAGCCCGGCCGTCGTTAAGCCGCCGGCGATGGCACCGCCGAGCCGGTCGATCCAGGTGGTAAAGGTGATTTTGAGCATGTAGCGGAGGAGCGCATACAGGAGCATGATCGCGAGGCTGGGGATGACCACGAGGAGCATCAACGTGATCATCCGGGCCAATTCAGCCGGCATGGCGAACTGGGAGACAAGCCAGTCACGGGTCGGGATGAACCCATTGACGAGCGCAGCGGCGATTGACAGGGCGGTAAGGACCAGCGCCATCTGGCCAGAGAGCCCTTGGCGGAATCCCATGATGACGCCGATCAGGATGATTATGATCCCGATCACATCTGCAATGGTGAAACCTGTACTATCCATAATTATCACCCTTCTTATTGAAGGTATTTCAGCCAGTTCCGGATTTCCCTGGCTGAGGAGCCGTTCGGATCCAATTTAAGGTAGGTGTTCAGCTCCTTGCGGGCGAGATCGCGTTTCGCGGGGTCCTTTTTATAGAGCAGGCCGAGCGCCAGATGCGCTTCGGCGTGGCGGGGTGCCTTTTGGGTCAGGGTGGTGAGGTGCCGGGTCGCCTCGGCGTCCAAACCCTGATCCAGCATGACGAGGGCCAGCATGTAGCGGGCGTCCGACATTTCCGGTGCGGACGCCAGCGCCTCCTCAAATTCAATGCGGGCTTGCGCCAGATCCCGTTTGTCACGAAGGAGCAACCCCAGGTTGTAATGGGCGCGCACCAGGCTGGGGTCGCTCTGAAGGGCACGCTGGTAGGCCTCAATGGCCTTGTCGTAGTTGCGGGTCTGATGGAATTGGACTCCCTCGGAAAAAGCTTCAGCTGCCACTTGCGGATTTCGGGGGAGTACCGGGAGGGTGGCGGACTTGCGCATCTTTTCGTTCAGGACCACCTTGGCAATGACGGTG
>JBIKMI010000337.1:0-2952 GCA_044359285.1 Kiritimatiellia bacterium | reverse complement strand
CCCAGGCCCAGACAATGCGGCCGACGATGCCCCACTTCACGGCGCTGAGCCGCTTGGTGGCGCCCACCCCCATAATCGAGGTGGAGATGACGTGCGTGGTGGAGAGCGGAATGCCCCAGTGGGTGGCCACCGAAATGACGGTAGCGGCCATGGTCTGCGCGGCAAAGCCGTGAATGGGCTGCATGCGCACAATCTTGTGGCCCATCGTCCGGATAATGCGCCAGCCGCCCGCGGCGGTGCCCGCGGCCATGGTGAGGGCGCAGGTGACCTTCACCCAGGTCGCCACGGTGAACTCCGGCGTCCGCAGGAATTCCAGCCAGGGGGGCAGGGCCCCGAAAGCCGTGCTTTTGGTGGTCGCCGTGAAGAGAATCAGGGCAATGATCCCCATGGTCTTCTGGGCATCGTTGGTGCCATGGCTGAAACTGATCCACGCGGCACTGACCAGTTGGAGCTTGGAAAAAATCTTATTGATCAGGAGCGGACGCATTTTGTGAAGCAAGACGACCAGCAGTCCCATCAGCAGCGCCCCGCCGATAAACCCGACGGCGGGGGAGGCGAACATAGGCATGATCACCTTGGGCCAGAGCCCTTCCACGTGTCCGGTAGCAGGATTGTGCACAGCCCATTTGATGACGTGCCAGTTGCCGTGGGAGGACGCCAGTGTGGCCCCGCAGAGCCCCCCGATCAGGGCGTGGCTTGAGCTGGAAGGCAACCCCAGCCACCAGGTCAGCAGGTTCCAGACAATGGCCCCCAGCAGGGCGGCCAGAATCGTGTCGATACCCACATAGGCCGTATCCACCAACCCCTGTCCAATGGTTTTTGCCACTGAGATCCCGGCCATGGCGCCCAGCAGGTTGAAGCAGGTGGCCATGAAAACGGCCTGCCGCGGGCTCAGGACCTTGGTCGACACCGTGGTGGCAATCGAATTGGCCGTGTCATGGAAGCCGTTGATGTATTCAAAGGCCAGCGCGATGACGAGCACTGTCAGAATAAGGGTCAGCATGCGTGTGTGTCCGGGCTACAGGGTTCGGGATCAGGAATACTTCAGGACAACCTGGAAGATGATATTCCCCACATCGCGACAGCGGTCGATGATCTTCTCCAGTGTTTCGTGCAGATCGAGAATGATAATGACCTTCAGCGGGTCATGCTTGCCGCTGTACAACTCCTTGACCAGATCCAGCATGAGTTTGTCGGCCTCACCCTCAAGATAATGGAGCCGGTTGTTGAATTCCTTCACGTTCTCCAGATGGGCCCGGGCCCGGAGCTTTTTGACCATCTGGGACACGGTCTCAGTGGTTTTCTCCAGAATGGCCGCCTGTTCCAGGAAGTTGACGTCCTTGAGCATGCTTTTGCAGAGCATGTATTTTTCACTGAACTTCTCGGCCGTCTTCGGGATCTTATAGAGGGCCAGCGAGAGGGATTCAATGTCTTCACGCTCCAGCGGTGTGACAAAGGTCTTGCATAATTCCTCGGTGATCTCCTCCGTGATCCGCTTATCCTTGCGGCGGGACTGGATAAAATCGCCCATGGAGGTCGTGCCCTCCGGCGCTTTAATCAGGGTCAGCAACAGTTGGACGCTGGCCTTGGCTTCGTCCGCACTGGCTTCCAGAAGGTTGAAGAATTTATCGTCGTACCCGAGTAGTCGTCTGATGGCAGTGATCATGGGGACACCTTATGCCATAAAGTGCCGAAATAATCACGGAATTATTCCTTACGGTATTCTAACAAAAAATCTTTTCCCTTTGCCTGCCTGTTTGCCTAATATGCAATCGAGTGAAGGGACGCTTTATGCCAAAGGAACACATAGTGGTCGTCGAGGATGAGTCTGATATCCTTGAGTTGCTCACCTATAATCTGACCCGCGAGGGGTACGAGGTCACCGCCCTGTCCAACGGGGAGCAGGCCCTGCAGCTGATCCCCCGTAAAAAGCCGGCCCTGATCCTGCTTGATCTGATGCTGCCCGGAGTGGGGGGGCTGGAAATCTGCCGGTTGCTCAAAGCCAAGCCTGAAACCGCCCGGATCCCCATTATCATGGTGACCGCGAAGGGCGAGGAAACGGATGTGGTGGTCGGGTTGGAAGTCGGGGCGGACGATTATATCGCGAAGCCGTTCAGCCTGAGGGTGTTGATGGCGCGGATCCACTCCGTGTTGCGACGTCGTGAGAAGGAGCCTGTCCCGGCGGGAGAACTGCTCAAGGTGCATGACCTTGTGATCAATCCCGGGCGACATGAGGTGATGGGCGGGAAAACGGGAATTGAACTCACGGCCTCGGAGTTCCGGCTGCTTCATTTCCTGGCGCAACGTCCGGGCTGGGTCTTCACGCGCGAGCAGATTGTGGATGGAGTGAAGGGCGAGGATTATGCCGTTACCGACCGCGCCGTGGACGTCCAGATGGTTTCGCTGCGGCGCAAACTGGGGCGGCGGGCGGATTATATTGAGACGGTGCGCGGGGTGGGATACCGCTTCAAGGAGTGAGCATGCGAACAAAACGACTATTTTGGCGGATTTACTCTTATTTCATGATGGTGACTCTGGGGGCGTTGGTGGCCACCGCCTGGTACGTCGACCGCTCCTTGAGCACCTTTCATCAAGAGCAGGTGGCCACCGACCTGCTGGCCCGGGCCCGGATTATTGCCCGGGAACTCACTCCTCCCCTGGACCGGGATGAGGCCGGGCTGAACCGCCTGGTCAATGACCTCGGCCGGCTGACGCTCACGCGCATCACGATCCTGACGCCGGCGGGCAAGGTCATTGCGGACTCGTCCGAGAATCCGGCGGGTCTGGAAAACCACCGGAACCGGCCGGAAGTCCAGGAGGCGATCGCCGGCCGGACCGGGCAGTCATTGCGCTATAGCGATACCGCGCGCCGGCGTCTCTTCTATCTGGCCATTCCGGTCTGGGAGAAGAACGGGGTCGTCGGGATCGTGCGCGTCTCGCTCCCTCTGACGG
>JBIKMI010000071.1:0-11046 GCA_044359285.1 Kiritimatiellia bacterium | reverse complement strand
AACTTTAATGCGATATGTTATGGGCGGAATACTATCTTCCTGTCCCTGGCGACCCCTGGCCGCGCCGCTGTTGCACCAACTCCCGGTCATGCTCGGGATCAAGGAGGTCCTGGTAACGCCCATAGGAGCGCAGCGGCGAGGCGATCAGCACGTTGTTGTGATAGATCGCCAACCGCTCAGGATAGACCCGCAGTGTCACCCGGTTAGCCGCGTATTTCGACGGCACCGAGTAGCGGTTGGTGTCGAACACCACCCGGTACTGGCAGTTCACCATCGTCTCCCGGGGCACGCCCACGTCATAGGGTCCCGCCGCCGGCAGGGGGCGCAACGTCTCATCCTTGAACAACTCATCGGGCGTCTTGTGCGTGGTGCCGTGTTCCCGCCGGTTGGCCACTTCGTCCCGCCATCGGTCCGCCTCGGCTTGGACGGCGGAAAGACTGTGCAACTCCAGTCCGGTCAGAAGGCTTTTCTTCACATAGCCCACCGCGTTCTCAACCCGGCCTTTCTCGTTGGGTTTGCGTACCCCGCACGCTTTCGGTTCAAAGCCATAATGCTTCGCAAAATCCTCGTAGCGCGGATGGTACGCCGCCCGCTGGCCGTAAGCGTGCGACAACACCGCTGTCTTCAGGTTGTCGAGCATCACCGCGCCGGGCACGCCACCAAAGTACCCGAAGGCGTTCTGGTGGCAGGCGAGGAACTGTTCCATCGTTTCCGAGAGCGTGAACTCCACATAAAGCTTTCGGCTGTAGCACAGCACCATCACGAAGAAGCTCAGGCGCCGCCGTGTGTTGCCAACGGCCAGGCTACCCGCATTACCCCAGTCAACTTGGGCGCACTCTCCCGGCGCGAACCCCAGCGTCAGGTAGGGTTGGACCTTCGCCGGACGGATCGAACGGATATACTCCTTGAGGATGCTGTACCCGCCCGTATAACCATTCTCGCGGACCCGGCGCAGCACCTGCTTCGCCGTGTACGGATGCTGATCCAGCCACCGCGCAATGTCCTTCCTGTATCCGTCCAGCTTGCTCTCCCGCTTGATGCCCTGACGCGGCCGGTAACTCTCCTCATCCAGCCAGAATCGGACCGTGCGCTCGTCCAGCGCCAACTCGGCGGCGATCTGCGGCGCCAGCAACTTGTCCCGGGCACTCAACTCGTGGATCCGGCAGTAGGTGGTGTACTCGATCATGCCGTCCTCCTCTCCGGAACCGACAACACCTGGTACAACGGGGCCTGCCACGCCAGCAGATCGGCTCCCACCAGTCGATTCCGGTGGCGCGCCAGTTCCCCCTCCCTCAGCGTCAACTCCCGGCACAGGCTCCGATCCGAGTAATACGACAACCCTTCCGCATCGCCCACCGTCACCAGAAACAGATACAGCGCCCAGGCTTCGGCGTGGCACTGGCGCATGTAGCCCTCGCGCACCAACCGGTGATCCACCCAACTAAACTGCTCCGGCACCCGCCTGACTCGTTCCGCCCATAACACGCGCTTCTCCACCTGCATTCCTCTCGCTCCTTTCAGTTTCGGTTCGCGATCCCAGGGCCTTTCCCCAGAATCATTTGCCCGCGACTGTGAAGCGATTGGAGCACCGGTTCAATGTCATCACGTAACACCCCCGAAATCTACGAAATCAGGCCAATAAGCAAGGAATTGTGATCCAGGCAGTCATCACGTAACACAGCCGCATCACCCTTATCCTCATGCCTATCAACAACTTCCAAATGGCAGTCATCACGTAACACAGCCGCCGCGGCCTGGGCCTGCTCCCGGCGCTTCGCCCGCCATTCCCGCACCCGCTCCACTTCGTCTTCCTTCTTGGGGCCCTGGGCGGACAACCGGTACTTCTTCTGGGCCGCCCGGTGACTCGCCCGTTGACAGGCATCTTCCGAGCAGTACTTCTGATACCGAACATCCAGGTGGAAAACATTCCGGTAGTCAGGCAGAAAGAACTTCTTGCAGTGAAGGCACTTACGGGGCGCGGGGCGTTTCATCCCCCCATCATCGGAACCCTGTCAATCCAACCCACCATCAACCGATGCCACCGCTTCAATCAACAGGGGAAGAAGATGTCGTATGTTGAACGAGGAAAGCCAAGAAAATACACCCAAGAAGATCAACCTACCGCAACTTCATCCCGCCAGCCCAACTACACTTCCGACTTGGCGTTGGCACGCAGAATCCAATCGTTCAGCGGCCGGGTCAGGTTCTGCGAATTTCCCGTGCGGAAATACGCCCACCAGCCCCGGATATAGTCGTTCAGTTCCCCCACCAGAGCGGCCACACTGCGCCCACGGTCGCGGGCCGTGATGACCCGCACTTTCTTGCGAAAGCGCCGCAGGCTCTTCGCGTGTACGCCGATACGTGTGTTCACGCCTCATCCGGCCTCGGGCGACTACGGGCCGGGAGGCGAGTACGTCGCCTTGGGACGGTAGAAGACGGGACCGTTGCAGAGGGGCGCCGCGTCGATCCACAGGTTGGTGCCCGTGGGACTGCGGGGAATGGCGCCGTCCACAAGGACGCCGGCCTCCAACAGGTTTGTCAGTCGCTGCATTCCAAAAGGCGATGCCAGTCCGCTGTTGGTCGTGCCGAAGAACCGCACGACCGGAAGCTCATTGCTGAAGGAGATATCCAGCACGCGGAAGCAGGAAATTGGATTGGTTGGATCGGTGCCGGCAACGTATTCCTGCCACGCGGCTAAGCCATCGCCGTCCCGGTCCAGCATTTCCTCGACTCCCGAAGCTTGGTTCGTCAAACCATACCGCGTCAGCCATTCGTGCGGCGTACCGGCCGTGGTGGTAAAGGACCAGACCGGACCGGCGGTCACACCCGCATCATTGTGGGCGATCACCTGCCAGTAGTAGGTCGTGGCCGGGGTGAGCGGTCCCGGGTTGAATCGTGTCCTTTTGGTGCCGGACACGACACAGTTCGTCGGCGGCCACGATGTGCCGAAGTAAATGTCAAACGTGCAGCCGTATCCGTAGGTCGCCTCCGCGACATACTGGAGGGCGTTGGCCATCAGCCGCCCGCCGTCGGCCGACGAGCTGAACGTTGGAAAGAAGGCGAGATCGGCGCGGGGTCGGCCGCCCACGCTGCGGGTGACCACCAGCGGCTTGCCGTCGGACCAATCCGCCACCCGCGCGCTGCCTGGCAAGACAGTGGTCGTCGCCGGGCGCCAGCTATGCTCGCCCCCGTCAAACGCGGTTACGCCCCACATGATCGGGTGGTGCGGCTGAAAGACCGTGCCGAGTGACCTCGCTGGCGGACCCCACGTATATTCCCCTTGCGGGATGGTCCGGTAGCCTTGCGACAGCCAACGCCCGCCCATCGGAGGGAGCCAGGGAGACCCCGCACTCTCCTGCAGCATGCACACCACCCCGCCGCCGGCGTCCACGTAGTCGGCCATCACGTTGCCCCACGCGTTGGTGTCGGAGTACTCTTTGTCGGGACAGACCAGCACCGCGTCGAACGCCTGCAGTTGCGCCAGCGTCGGCGTCGTGGTCTTGGGATTGAGGTTGGTGACGCTGTGGAACTGGACGGCCGCCAGGAGCTTGTTCCGGATGTCGTCCACCGCAGGCTGATACGTGTGGCAGATCAGCACGTCCAGCGCCGATGCGGTGGCCTGGCCGACCAGGGACGTCGCGCCGGTGTCGTTCCAAGTCAGGTTGGTGGTGAGCGACACGCCCATGGTGCCGGCGGGGATGTTGGGAGCGAACGGCGTGCGCGGGTAGGCCTTGGCCGTCAGCGCCAAGGCGCGGGACTGCGTGACTCCGCTGGTGGTGTTGCAGAAATCCACGCGCGCCGTGTAGACGCCGCCGTTCAAGGTGTTCGCCAGGGCGTTGAGCCACACGGTGAGGTTCGTCGTTGCGCCGGCATCGAGCGTTCCGTTGGTCGCGGAGAGCGAGAGCCAGTTCGTGCTCGCGCGCGCCGTCCAGGCGAGGTTGCTTGGGCAGGCATTCACCAGGCGGTAACTGGCATTCGACGGTGTGAACGGCCCGCCGACGTTACCTTCCGCCGTCAAGCCCACGAACGGGCTGATCACCAAGGCGTCCGTGTTGGACGTGGCTGCGACGGTCAGGCTGATGTCGCGCGCGAAAACCGCGCCGCTGTCCTGGTTGGCGAAGATCGCCGTCTGTTGGCGCACCCCCGCCGGCAGTGTGTTGGCGACCTGGGTCAGCCGCGCGGTGACCGTGCCCGCCTCGCCGGGCGCCAGTGTGCCGCCGGCCGGCTCCACCACGGCCCACGACTGCGTACACGTCACCGTCCAGTGGACGGCGATGGCGCCGAGGTTCGTGATCGCGTAGACCCTGCGGTCCGGCGTGAACGGGCCGCCGCGCGGTCCGCCCGCGGAGAGTCCGGCGGCCGGGCTCAGGCCCAAGTTGTCCAGCGCCACCACCATGATGCAGGGGACGTTGGTCTGTGACGCGGCGCGGTCGTTGCACACCACCGCCAGTTCGCCGGTGTAGGTCCCGGCCGGCAGGAAGCCGGCGTTGAAGCCCACGGTCACGTTCGTGACCGCGGCCGGCGGCAGGTTCGTGGCCGCGACCGGCGCCGCGGTGAGCCAGAACGACCCCGCCTGCGCGAGTGCCCGCGCCACGTTCAGCCGGCCGCCCGACACGCACACCAGCGGTTCGGCTGGCACATCCACCGTGTTCAACAGCGCGTCTTTCACGGCCGCCACGGAGAGCAGCGAGTTCTGCGACCACAACAGGGCGCACGCCCCCGCCACGAGCGGAGTGGCCATCGAGGTGCCGCTCATGTAGGTGTAGAGGCTCCCTCGTTTGCAGTTGAGCATAAAATCGCCGGGCGCCGCCAAGTCCACCGATTGTTGGCCGTAGTCCGAATACCAGGGCAATTTATCGTTCTTGTCCGTCGCCGTCACCGCGATGATGTTCGGCGAGTCGAAGGCCGCGGGGTAGCAGGGGGAGCCCCACCCATCCTCATCATCTCCCGAGTTCCCTGCCGCCGCGCACACGATGACCCCCGCCGCGCCTGCCGCGTCGACCGCGTCCTTCATCGCCTGCTGGTACGCGCTTGTGCTCGCCGAGAAGTTCAGCACCTTCGCCCCCTTCTGAACGGCGTACTCGATGCAGACGATGGCATCCGAGGACCAGCCCCTCATGTTGGCGTCCAAGAACTTCAGGGCCATGAGCCGCGCGTTCCAACACACGCCGACGACCCCGACGCTGTTGTTCCCCGCCGCCCCGATCGCCCCGGCGCAATGCGTGCCGTGGTCGTTGTCGTCCATCGGGTCGCCGGTGCGCGTGATCGCGTTGATGCCGTACACGTCGTCCACGTAGCCGTTGCCGTCATCATCGACGCCGTTGCCGGCGATCTCGCCCGGGTTGCGCCACATGTTCGCGGCCAGGTCCTCATGGCGGTAATCGATGCCGGTGTCTATGACCGCCACCGTCACATTGCGGCTGCCGGTCTGGAGTTCCCAAGCCGCCGGCGCGTGGATGTCGGCGCCGGGCGTGCCGCCGGTCTGACCCGTGTTCTGGAGGCCCCACATCAGCCCGAAGCGTTCGTCGTTGGGAACCACCGAGCCCTGCACCTCGTAATCGGGCTCGGCATAGAGCACGCCCGGCAGGCGGTTCCACGCCGTCAGCGTTTGCTCCGGCGCCGTCCCGAGATCCACGTTGATCCGGCAGAGGCCAGGGACCTGCGTGTACTGCCGGTCCAAGGTCGCCCGCATGCCGGCGAGCAGGTTCGCCTGCGCCGCCGCAGTCTGTGTGGCCGCGAACCGCACCAGCAGACGGCCGGGTTTGTACGCCACACCGGACGCCAGACGTGTGAAGTCGTGGCCGGCCGGCGGTGCGGCAGGGGCGCCGGCGGTCGTGCGGCTGATCTCACGCGGCAGCAACTGGAACGACAACACGCCGTCCGCGCCCGCGGCGTTTCCGATGGCCAACGCGCGCTGCGTGGCGCCGCCCGCCACGTTTGTGACCGTCAGCGCCGGCGGCGCAATCGTGATCGACGGGCTGGTGAAGACCTCGAGACGCACCGTCCGGCTGGCCGTGGCGGCCGAGGTCAGGTTGCTGAAGGTCACGCCGGACAGGTAGACGCCCTCGCCCAACCCGTTTGCCGCAGTGCCCGCGCTGACTGCGACCGGCGCCGTCGCGCCTGGCGCCAGAGAGCCCGAGGACGGGGCGAGCACCAGCCAATCCTCCGCCGCGGACACCGCCCACATGACCGTGGACGGGCCGGCATTGCTCAGCACGAATCCGCCGCTGGCCGCGAACGGGCCGCCGGGATGCCCGCTCAACTGCAGCGGCGTTTCCGGCTGAACACCCAGGTTGTCCGCCGTCCCATCGCCGGACAGCGCCACCGCCACCTCGGGCGCGCCGACGGCGTCGCTGCGAATGGACAGGGTTCCCTCGTCATGACCTTCCAAGCCGGGCACGTACGCGACGTTGAAGCTCACCGACGCTTGCGCGGCCAGCGTCAGCGGCAACGCCGGCAACCCCGACAGGATGAACGGGCTCGTGGCCGGGGCAACCGAACCAAATCCGGCCGGTGGCAGTTCGGATACCTGGACGTTGTCATACCGTTGCATACTCTGCGACGGACCTGTTGCTCCCAAGCCGATGCGTCCCTCGGTCAGGGCCGTATCGGCGCCCTTCCAAAGCAGGGTCCCGTTCGCGTAGAACGCCAGGTTCGACCCCTGCGCGCTGGCCCTCAGCAGATTCGGGCCCACCAGGATCCCCGTGAACTGTGTCGTCGCCTCCTGCAGCCAGGAGCGGACACCGTTCACCTGCTTGAAGACGGAGATGCGGGTGTCCGCTTTGACTTCAACCTGGAAACCGTAGGCCGAGCCGACGTCGTCGCCGAAGTCGGGCGAAGCACGCAGGAACAGGATTCCAGTTCCGGAAGCCCAAGCCCACTGTGCTTGCATCGTGACGTTGCTCCAAATCTGGCGACCGTAGGCGGAGACCATGAACTCGTTGTTGTACTGGGCGGTCGCGCGGTACTCTCCGGCAACGATCTCCCAATTGGCGCCGGGGTTCGCCACCCAGCCCTGCGCCACCCCGTCGTTGAAGTCCTCCCGATACGGGCCCCATCCCAGGGCGATGTCGGTGACGACGATCGGATGGACGGCATCGGTGTTGGTGATCGTGAGCGGTTCCGTGCGCGACAGCCCCATGGTGACCGGGCCGAAGGGCATGTTCTTGTCGGCGACCGGCGCCAAGGAATCCAGGATCGCGATCTGACCCGCGGGGGGCAGCACCTCGAGCGTGACCGGCCGGGTTCGCGCCGTTCCCGACAGCGTGTTGGAGAAGGTCACCGCCCCGGCGTAACTGCCCGCGCCCAGGCTCGCGGCCGCGCCGGCAAGTTGCACCGTCACGTTGGTCGCACCGCCCGCGTCCAGCGTGCCGCCGGCCGCGGAGAGCTGGACCCAGCTCTGCGTCTGGGTGGCGGTCCAGGCCACGGGCACGGCGCCGGTGTTGGAGAGCGTGTACACGATGCGGTCCGGCGCGAAGGGCCCGCCGGCATAGCCCCGCGCCGGTAACCCGCCGAGTGGTTGGATCATGATGGCGTCCGGCGCATCCGGCGGCCCCTGAAACGGTCCGTACGCGCTGAGGTTGCTCTCCACAAAACCCGCCGGCACACCTTGGCCGCGCGAAAGGCCCGCCAAACCGTTGCGGCTAGCGGATTCCAGATAGGTTATGCGGATCGTGCCGTCGAAGAACAGCTCGTACTGGAAGCTGTTCTGTGAAACGTCCTGGAACGTTACGACTGCGCGGTCCACCAACTGGGTCCAGGTGCGCGTGCCACCGACGGTGTCCATGACCCTGAACATCGCCGAGATGCGCGGCAGGCTAAAATGATGATCGAACGATTCGTTCCGTTCCGTGTCGCCGGAGCCGAACGTGATGTACCCGTGCGCACCGACATAGAAACTGGTGTAGGCAATCCCGTAAAGCCAGACCTTCGCCCCGTCGGCAAGGTCAACCCGCACATATGGATTGACGAAAGTCAATGAGCTAAGCGCGGTTCCGTTGGTCGTGCTCAGGAAGCGGGTGGCAGGATCGCGGCTGGCTCGATAGAAACTCTGATCGTATCCCACGGAATTGTCGGATGAGAACGTCAGCGTGGAATAGGCGAGGTCGTTGAGGTGAAGGTTCTGTGGATCCTGAAGCCAGTCTGCCGGGAACCCCTCCGTGAAGTAATCGCGCTGGCCCACCTGCAGCACAACCGGGCGACTCTCGCTGATGCCCTCGGTAAGGTTGCTGATGACGAGGGTGTCGGTATAGACGCCGCGCGGCAGGCCGGCGGCGTCGCTGGTGATGGAAACGGTCAGCACAGTGGAACCGTTGGCGGGCACCACGCCCGCTCCCGAAGTGAGCCATGGCTGGGAGTGCGTTGTACTCCAGGATAACGCCGTGTCGCTGTTGTTCCTCAGTGTCAACGCTGGGGAGACCTGACCGAACGGCCCGCCCAACGGTCCGCGAAAGACGAGCGAATTGGTGGGGGAGATGGCGCTGGACGAAACGCCCACGGAGGCCCAGGCCTCCCGCACGATGGGAACCCAGGAGGGATTCAGATCCTCGGCGGCCGAGAACCACGCCTGGCGCACGGAGGGGTAGTCGGTGTTCGGCCCGCAGTAAACGGTGAGCGCGCGGTAGGCCACCTGCGCGGCGTTCGTGAGGCCGATCCCGGTGAGGTTGTAGTTGATCCCGTCGTTGTTGCCGCTCCCGCCTTCGCTCAGGAGATAAAAAACGAAATTCTGCACACCGCTGTTCCTGTGGACGCCGCCATTGTCGTCGCTGCCGCTGTACCAGAATGTCCCTTTGTACCGGCTGGGCTGCCGCCCGTTCGTGCCGACCGTTGTGGCATTGCCGGGGCTGCGCATGTCCCGCATCGCGGTCGCCGAGACCCAGCAGTCCTCGGCCACGAGCCAGTCCGCGGTGCCGGCCGCTTTGCCGGGATAGAGCGACCGCCCGTCGGGCTGCGTGGCGAATTCAACGCACGCGCCGAATATGTCCGAAAACGATTCATTCAGTGCCCCCGACTCCCCCGAGTAGATCAGGTTGGCGGTGTTCTCGGTGACGGCGTGCGTGAATTCATGGCTGGAGATATCCAGGACGGCCAGCGACGTGGCCGTGACGCCGTCACCGTCGCCGAAATAGAAGGCGGTGCCGTCCCAGTAGGCGTTGGCATAGTTGATCCCCACGTGGGCATAGGCGAGGGCCGGGATGCCCCGGTCGTCGAAGCTGTGGCGGCCGTGCACGTCGCGGAAGTACTGCTGCGTCAACGTGAAATTCCGGGCCAGCGACATCTCGACGCGGTCGGTCTCCGCCCAGTCGTTGGTGGCGCGGTGGGCATATGTGCCGGCATCCGGGTAGCCGCTCGCAGCGTCGTTGTGCACCTCCCAGTATAAATTGTTGTTGTAGAGGTAGTACAAGCCGGTGTTCTCGTACCACCCCGTGACGGTGGCGATTCCGCCCCCTTCACCGGCCAGCAGGCGACCGGTGATCGTGGCCGTCGTCCCGCTGTCGGTTGGCGCCGGAACGTTCGGCACGTCGTTGTAGCGCAGCAAAACGGCGCCGGTCGCGGCGTCGATCCAGTACCGCCAGCGGCCGGGTTCGGCCTGGGCATCGGCGGGGAAACTCAGGACGAGCTGGTAGGCCAGCGCCGGCGCCGCACCGAGCGCGAACACGCAGAGCGTCGGCCCGTCCGTCAATATCCCGGCCGGCTTCTGCAGGGCAGCGAGGTCGGCTGCGGCCCCTTTCACGGCCTCCGCGCCGGTCAGCGCGGGGTGGGTCGGTATTTCAAGGTCCGGAACGTAGCGCCCGCTGACTTCGTACGCCTCGCCGTGTCGGTTGAAGTGCACGATCAAGTCCCCGCCGACGACCGGCAGCCCCTGATAGCGCTGTCGCAGCCGCGTATGACGAAAGCCCTGCGTGTCCGCGTCCGTGCGCTGAGCGGCAAATTCCTGCGCGGCGTCGCGGATCCGGTACAGCCGCGCGACGTTATCCAGCACAGCGACAGCGTCGCGCGCGAAGGCGCCGGCGCCTTGAACCCGCAGTCCTTTGCCGCCGGAGAACGCGCCGCGTCGGCCGAGGTTCTCGCCGCGCACGGACATGGGGGTGCCCGCCTCTGGGCGCCACTGCACGCGCAGACCGGCCACCCCGGCGTCGCGCGCGGCCGCCTGCTGGTCGGCCGTCGGACCGGACCCCAGTGCCGTCTCAGCCACGCACACGCTCGCCGCGGCCAGTGCGAGTACAGCCATGGATAAGAAATTGCTTTTTTGGCGATATGGGCAAACACCCGTTGAGACCGCCCGGAACCATCCCTGAAACATCGTTTTCATGGTTGGAAGCATGTGAAAATCAGGCATGAAGGTCAAGTTCGGTAATAAGCCGGCTTTTCGAATAGGATCAAGGATTTATTGGCTGAAGCCAACGAAATCACCGCCATCATGGTGGCAAGCCGTAAAACCGCTTCATCTTAAATCGTCATTCAGCAATCGACAATCGGCAATTAGACCTGGCACTGCCAGAGAGGCGAGGCCTTTACCGACCGTTGACAGTCTTGCCGCCACGGTATGGCAAGCTCTTTCCTCGCCAGAATGCCCCACAAAGCCCGAATGGCACCGGCCAAAGCGTCGGCCGTTTTCGATGCCGCGTGAGGGCAATGGGCGGCATCCGGGCTGTTTTTAGGGAATAAAGATCAAGCAGGGCAAAGGGTGTATCGACTTGCATAAGAAACTGGCTCGCCGACTGCTCGGTCGGCACCGCAAGATTTACGGGGCACTTGCAGGCATTGTACGAAGAAAAGGTGAAAGCATGCCGCCATCCTGAAGATGTGGCCTTTCGGAGTGAGCAGGGCGGGCGACTGGCGGCGAAGGCTATTCTGGAAGTGGTTGGAAAAGCGCTTGAATTGGAATCCGGTTGGGAGCGTCAACGGCGGCCGGACATGAACCGCGCCGTCGGCGCGGCCATGTTGTGCAAGTACGGCGGTCTAAGTCAGCGGAAGGTAGCCGGGCTCATGGGTGTCGGCACAGGGGCGGCGGTCAGTTTCCAGTTGAAGCGGTTGGAACAGGCG
>JBIKMI010000336.1:0-2953 GCA_044359285.1 Kiritimatiellia bacterium | reverse complement strand
TCGACCAGCCGCATGCGTTGCGTCTGGTCTGCAAAGGGCGGAAAATGGCGAGGCTGGACTGACCTTTAAAAAAGGTGTAATAGGGTTCAACAGCGTAAAGGTGTCCTGATGAAACTTCTGAATTTCGGCTCCATCAATATTGATCTGGTTTACCGTCTGCCGCACATCGTCAAACCCGGCGAGACGCTGGCCAGTACGTCTCTGGAAAAGTTTGCTGGTGGGAAGGGGAGCAACCAGTCCATCGCCCTGGGCCGGGCCGGTGCCCCGGTCTACCATGCTGGCAGGATTGGCAAGGACGGAGAGTGGATTGTCCGGACCCTTAAAGAGGCGGGCGTGGATGTGGGAAATGTCCGGAAGGATTCCGGCCCCAGCGGCCATGCGATCATTCAAGTGGCGGATGGCGGACAGAACTCCATCGTCCTTTTTCCCGGTGCCAATCGGGCCATTACCCGGAAGGACATCCGTGACACCCTGACCCGTTTCGGACGAGGCGACATTCTTCTGCTTCAGAATGAGATCAACGCGATTCCCGAGATCATGACCCTGGCGCATCAGGCCGGGATGAAAATCTGGTTTAACCCGGCCCCGTTTTCGCCCGACATCCTCCGCTACCCGCTGTCGCTGGTGGATCTGTTTATTGTAAATGAAATTGAGGCGGCAGATTTGTCCGGGGCCAAGGCCGGGAAACCGGCTTTATCGGCTTTGGCCAGGCAATTTCCCGCGGCGCAGATTTTAATGACGCTCGGTTCAAAAGGCGCCATGCTGAAGAGCGGGACCCGGAAATGGACGGTACCGGCCCCGAAAGTCAAGGCGGTGGATACCACGGCGGCGGGTGATACCTTTATCGGATATTTCGCCGCGTCCCTGATCCAGGGGCTTTCCCCTGAAGCCTGCCTGACCTTTGCCTGTAAAGCAGCCGCCCTGTCGGTCACCCGCAAGGGGGCGGCTGATTCGATTCCCAACCAGCGGGAAGTCTTCGGGTAATTTCTTATTTCTCAATAAGGTTCCAGGAGTCGGTGCGGAACGGGCAGGCCGGTAACCCATAAAAAATAACCACCAGAAACCTAGGGACATACTCAGCAGAAACCTAGGGACATACGAAACCTACAGAAACCTAGCAGAAACCTAGGGACATACTAATTGAGGTGTGCGCCGAATTACCATCTCATTATTGTCGTTTTGAAACATAACATCCTGATTTCGGTAGCCAGTTTCAGGTCGGCTATGCCCCTTTACCCGAACAGTCACATCCGATCAACTTTACAGGCCGCAAAAGTAGCCCCTATGCCCCCACTGCTGACAATACCCGACCACTCCGGCATTGCACCGGCCTCGGCTCACTCTGGCAATCCTCGGGAAAAAACCTTTAGGCAGGCGCCGGATCGCCCATCACATTCACCCGTAACTTCCGGGCCGTGAATAAATCACCCCAATCCCCGCCTGTCATCGTCCGTGCACCCGCTTCCCGCTTAGCGCTGAAATGCTGACGGTGCCGCTGGAACGCATCCTCCACAAATGCCCGACTCCCAAAAATCACGCCATCCGTAAAATATCGAACCCGACAGCGCAGCAACTCATTCATCGGCAATTTCCCCTTCAGCACCACCACCTGCTCGACCGCTTCCATGCTAAAGCCTGGCCGAATCGGATTCCCTGCCGCCGTCACGCCTCGTATTTCCCCTTTAACATAAAGTAATTGACGGTACCGCCCGGCCACCTCGCTCCAGTCACCCGGCTCTCCCAGCGCCACTCCAAGACCTGCCTGCGCCAGCTTTGAGCCACCCATCGCTTCCCCATAGCCAGTAAACCTATAATCTTTGGGATCCCTCACCAGCCCGGCCCGTACAGGATTCAAGTCAATATAGGCTGCCACCGCACTTAACCCTCCTGGCGAGCCATCCACTAAAACGCTCTTATACCGCTCCTCCCACAATGTCCCCACGCGGGCATGTCGCCGATTATAGGAAATACTCACCCGCTGCTTGAGTGCCTTCATGAATTCCGCCAGGTCATACATCCGTCGCACAAAGGGTGCTTTAACCAACTCGGCTGCCTCCTGATGCCCCCCCTGCCGCAATCCAGAGATATGCGTCAGGAGATTCTCCACCATCGTCTTGTCGTAGAGAAACGACAGCCGCCGACCAAACTCGCCATCTTCAACATATTGCCGTTCAGGAATATACAATAATGCATGGGCATGATTTGAAAGAATGGCAAAGGTCACAATCTGGACGCCAGAATACCCTTCTACAGCCCGAAGAATCTTCCTGAACCGCTCCCGCTCTACATCATCATGGAACACAAAGGCACGCCCCACTACCCGCGAGATCACATGATAATAGGCTGCTCCCTCCTCAACAATCCTGGCTGTACGCATAGTCGTCCTCCCAGAGCTTAACGCTCTCAACTATGCATATATCTATATCAAGTTAGTTTAATTGTAAATAGTTAGTTTACTATTAGCCTGTCCCTGGATTTAGTAATAGTCAGAGTGCCCCATCAGGAATGGACGGGGCCGTCGGCCACCATCAACTACTTCCCGCCGTATTGGACGGCCGACCGCAGATACAACAACTACGCGTACTTGAGCACCAATGCGCCACCACAGGGCAAGACAGTGTATGTAGTCCGCCCTCTGTTGCACTCGTCATATCCGGCGAACATTGATTTTCGAGTCGCCCCATCGTGTAACGGGGCGTCCATCCAAACTGGAACTGACTTCGCGATCACGAACAACCCCAGTATGGTGCTCGACGCTCGATCCGACTACTTTGTTTCCAAGGACGAATGGACGGCTCGTAATTGGTCCAGTACCGGCAACTGGTTTTGGTGTCAGTGGACGGACTCCGTTGAAATAGACGGTGGACTTGACCCACGAAAGCGGAAGGAACGACTCCTTTCCGTGGGGTACATCGTGACGGTCCCAATCGACACGATAACCTTGCCAGTGATG
>JBIKMI010000335.1:0-2962 GCA_044359285.1 Kiritimatiellia bacterium | reverse complement strand
TCGGTAATGCTTCACCGATCACATAAAGCATGTTCTAAGTGAAGGTACTCCATGCGTGGAGTACGCCAATGATGACGTAGATCAAATGAAAGACTCTTGGCGACCCCACGTCACTCCTTGAGCACGATCTTCATGTCCCGTTTCCAGCCTTTGTCATCAGTCCAAATATTCCGATGATCGTCGCGATACTCAAACTTGAATATGACGAGTCCCGCCCATTCCCCACTACTGCGGATGCGGCAATCAAGGATGATCCCGCCACAAAATGAAGGTCCACTCTTCTTCTTGTGAAAGAAAATTGAACCGCCTATGAGTGGCTTGGCGTCCGCTTCAGTGAGCGGCCAGAAACCGCTTTCCCACACCTTCCCCGCCGCACCCAGCTGACTCAAGTAGTTCCTTTTGTCATGCTCGATTACGTGGATACATGTGCTTTCAGGATTCATGGTGATGGATTCAGCCCAACAATGATTTGCAACCTGACCGGATCAACTCCGGCCAGTCATTACTTTCAGCTATGAGTGATACCAGTTTTTCATCCTATTGTATGTCAGCCAGGATGCTTTTTTTTACGAAAGGAGCGCCCTACGGGAGTGTTCCTTTGTAAGCATCTGTGTTTTCATTGACGACCCTCCATTAACTTGCAAACGCTTGAGCGACACGATTGACATCTAGAAACCAATCCACTACTTATCTTGAGGCGCTGAGAACATATCCGCCTGCAAAAAGCCGCATCATCATGATACACAGAAACACAAAAGCGACCGTTGGCAGACCTTCGTTAAGCGGACTACGCATCCTCGTCGTGGAAGATGAACTCACCTTACGCAAGCGCATCGTCGCCCTTCTGATGCAGGATGAGGCCCATGTCGAGGCGGTTGCGACGATCGCGGGCGCACGCGAAGCCGTAGCTCGGACAGATTTCGACCAGATTCTTCTCGATGTCAACTTGCCGGACGGCAATGGGCTCGACCTGCTTCGCGAATCGATCTTCCCTGCCATGACGTCCGTAGTCATCATGACGGCGCAAGAGGGCATTGAAACAGCGCTCGAGGCGTTACGTAATGGCGCTGCAGATTACCTGGTTAAACCCTTCGACCCTTTCGCATTGCCCCTCATATTTGACCGGTGCAAGCAGCGACGCGAAGCGCGGAGGCGCCAGGAACACGACCATACCCACGCCGCCACTGCGAGCAAAGGCCTGTTCTTCGGAAATGGGCTGACGCACATATCAGGGCAATTGGAGCGAATTCTAAAGACCGATATCCGAAGAGGGCATCGCCCGCTTAAAAGCCTACGACTGGCCCGGGAACGTACGAGAGCTCAAGCACGAACTCGAGCGCCAGCTTGTGCTTCACGAGGATGGTCTGCTGCATTTGAATACCTTGCCGGAGGGTACAGGGATAAGGGGATCAGATAACCCGGACGACTGGCTAAACGTGGCGTGGCATTTCCCCGGTGAAGGGTTCTCGATTGAAGAGGCCGAGATGCGCCTGATCCGGCTCGCGATGTTACAGGCGAACAATAATGTTTCAGCGGCCGCGCGATTACTAGGTGTCAATCGAGATTTCATACGCTACCGTCTTGGGAAATAGTTCCCACATTCAGTGGGCATTATCGCCCGAATAGCCCCACAGCGCCGTTGCCACCCCCCTGGCGAAACATCACAACTCATTGCAATAAAGCAACTAACAGATACACTCCCCCGGATTGGCACAGCACTTGCTTAAGCTATATCCGCCTGAGAATACAACGTAGTGTTAACGTTGGCAGCGCAAAGATGAATTGGTTCAGGAAGGAGCTAAGTTATGAAAGCAGTGAAATGGTTGGTTGGGTTGACATCGATGGTGGTGGTCGCCGGAACAGTACAGGCGACACCTGGTGACACCGGGGGTGGGAGCACAGAACGGCGGATGACCGCGGGCCCCGCAATTCCGGTTGAATTGCAAGCGCAGCTGGACAGTGCGCGTGCGACTCGCGAATTATTGCTGAGCGACTTGAAGGCGCTGCTTGAGGCGCATGTGGACGCGACGGCAGAGGAGCGCGCGGTGCTGGTGGAACAATGGCGCGAAACCAATGCTGCCACGCTGGAGGCCCAGCGGACCGCCATGCAGGCGGTACGGCAGGATATCCGCGAATGGCGCGTTGAAAACCGCCCCCAGCAGGTGAAGGTTGCCGATGGGACATGTAAGGATAGCGGACAGCTGTGCGAGAGCGACACTGAAGCGCTGATGACCCAACTGAAGGATCAGCACCAGGCCCGGAAGCAAAGCATGACGCAAATCCGGGAGCAGTTGATCAATACGGCTGACGAGACCACGCGGAAGCAAATCATTGCCGAGAATCGCGAGCAACGCATGCAGGAGGCACAACAGGCACGCACGGAAACCCGAACGCGTAGTGAGCAAACCTCCCGTGACGAATCGGTTGCGGCCCTCCGTGGACAGCTTCAGGAAGATGCGCAGACACTGCGATCCCAGACCCGGTTGCTTGATCGGGAGGCAACAGCCACCCCGCTTGAAGCAGATCGTGATACCGTGCGCGACACGCTTCGGGACCAGGCTCGCGACCAGGACCGGGATCGGATAGCTCCATAAGCTCCGTGCATGTCACGGAAAGGGTCTTGGGGCGACATTCCAAACGGAGTGTCGCCTCCTTGTTTTTTTCAATCCGAAATCCCGACAGGGTCATAGCTTAACGGACAAATGAGCAGATGGCGACGCAATCCTGGTAGATGGTTAATCGCCTTGGTGATAGCGATGGGTGTGAGTCGGGCCCAGGCATGGCCGGAAGAGCTATACCTGGGCCCTGATGTGTCCGCGGAAGACATACTTGACACGTTCCTTGCCGTTCCTCCTGAGCTGGACAAAACTTCAGCATGGCTGGCGCAACTCGACCTGCGTCAGGGCGCTGGTTACGGACAGAATGTGCTCTACACCCCTTTTGTTGGGCAGGACAGTATGTT
>JBIKMI010000334.1:0-2989 GCA_044359285.1 Kiritimatiellia bacterium | reverse complement strand
CGCCTGCCAAACGCCGAGCTTCGACCACATCCCCAAGATTTTTGACCGCAAGACCCAATACATCAAATCCCGGCCCGATATTCCCGATCGTGGCCGGCGAAAAAACTTTTATCTGCTTCATGGCGCCCATCTTCCCAAGGAGCGCACTTCGCCGCAATCAAAAATTTACCTGCCTCAGACATAGATGATGTTATTGGTAGAGCCGATCTCGCTGACGGCCAGGGGTGCCGCCGGGTCCGCATGCCACTCGCCATCGACGACATACTTGTAATGGTACTGCCCCGGGAGCAAATTAATGGATTTTGAAAACTGCCCGCCCCGCTTCGTCATGGGCGCAGCCTGGGGATCCCACTCATTGAAATCCCCTACCAGAAACACCTTCTTGGCCTCAGGCCTGGCGCCACACTTAAACGTGGTGGCCACATGGCCTTTGGGTTTTGATTTCCTACTATCAGCCGGAATTTCCTTCACAGGTACCTCCTTTTTGCATTGTTTACTCCCACGATTGCTCACGGATCCAGTGGATGCCTCTTCAGCGCAGACACGTAGTTCATTATCCGACCCCGACGTAAATTTTTCCCGAATGGCCCGGATCGCCAGCTGAGCATCATACCCCCGCGCGGACACATACAACCGCGCCTCCCTTCCTACCCCGAGCGTGAGCATGCCCAACAGGCTTTTGGCACTGGTGATGCGCTGGCCGCATTTCACCATGATTTCCGATTCGAACATATTGGCAACATTGACCAGTATCCCCGCCGGACGCATATGCCACCCCAGAGTATTTTGGAGCGCCAAGGTAGTGGAAAATTCATTGTTTTGATTCATCACAGCGCTCCTATATTTTGTTATCGTTGCCCGTGTGACTCACGCCCGGGACACCACGCACCGATACATGTAAAAATAATCTATTTTAAAAACAAAACAAGCCGGGCAATCCCTGATTCCAACATCAGGGATTACCTGATGTCTGTAGTTTGGCCTTCGACTAGTTGATTCTGAATCTGCAGTTATATGGAGTGCGGCGGCTTGACGCCGCTTTTCTCCGGCGCGGCTTTCCGCCACGGGCGGATCTGCCTGTGGCACGAGACGCGCCGCGTTGGGTCTGGTAACAGAAGCCCATGACTGATTGGCCGCATAGTCCGCCTCATTGGTTAACAGAACAGGGTGTCTACATGGTTACTTGTGGTACTTATCAAAAGGCCCATTTCTTCCACACGCCTGCCAGGCTTGATCCGTTCCGTCGCCTGTTTTTCTCCTGCGTCACCGATGCTAAATGGGATTTGCATGCATGGGCAATCCTCTCTAACCACTACCAATTTATCGCCTCCTCACCCGAGGATCCGGGCTCATTGCGGAGAATGCTTTCAAAACGACATACCCTTTCGGCTCGGGATATCAACGCACAAGACCGCCAGGCAGGGCGTAAAGTCTGGTTCCAGTTCTTTGACTCACACATTACTTTCACGAACTCATATCTGGCACGCCTGAAGTATGTTCATGACCATCCCGTCCATCATGGAGTGGCGGTTTGCGCTGAAAATTATCCATGGTGTTCCGCCGCCTGGTTCGCCCGGACGGCGAAGCCCGCATTTCGTGCCACGATTGAAACGGTGAAAACAGATAACCTTTCTGTGGCGGATGATTTTGACCCAAGGGCTCATGAACCTCCCCTGGAAACCTGCGTCGCATCTCGCGCCACAGGCAGATCCGCCCGTGGCGGAAAGCTGCGCCGCGGAAAGCGGCGTCAAGCCCTGCTCCTTACACGTAAATACAGGAAGACTTCACCACTGATTTAAGAAATGGAAGAAATCCAAAAACGCCCAGAATGTTTGGCGATTGGTCATGTCTGGCTTGGCGTGATATGGGCATGGCAGGTTCCCCTGTAACGAGCCAGCCACGAAAAATCGCCAAACGGGTTTCCCCGGACATCAGGGGAAATGAAGAATCTTAAGGGCGAGATCTCGCTATGATTCTTTAATATCCCCGGGAAAACCGTTGCGGGATTTTAAATTCGGGGAAGACCATAACGCGTTCCCGTTTAACCCGACAGAAAGAGCACCCCGAATTAATAATGCCGCAACATTTTGGATTTATTCGGCTGAATCTGAATTTCTTTCATTTCTTAAATCAGTGGTGAAGTCTTCTCTTTAAATTCGTGTAAGGAGCAGGGTCAAGCCGCCGCACTCCACATAATTTCTCAGGCTTCGTGTTACGACACCCTGTGGACACGAAGCCGGAGAAATAAAGCACATTGCCGAAAACAGCTCTTTATTCGCACCTAAATTGGCAAACCGGGCCAAACTACAGAGCGTCCCATAGGGACGCCGGTTATTGGTTACTGGTTATTAGTTATTTGGGAATACACGGATTTCCTGAGCGTTCTGCTCTGTGCCATTTTCGATATTTTCATTCTTCGATTATCCTGTTTTGCCCAATAACCATTAACAAATAACGAATAACCCTGGCGTCCTTATGGGACGCCAGTGAAAACGGTTTTCTGTTTTGGAAGAATTTGGGCGTGCGCCCGCCCCTCACCCGAAGGCTGTTTGCTGTTGTCTTGATTCACCGTCTTCCAGTATAATGGTTGCTCATTGTATGCAGTGAGGAACATTATGAGCCAGAAAAATAAAGAGATTCTCGACTATCATGTCGGCGGCAAAATCGGGATGCGGACGACCAAACGGCTGAGCGGACCGGCCGACCTCTCCCTCGCCTACACCCCGGGCGTGGCCTTACCCGTCAAGGAAATTGCCCGCAACCGTGAAGCCCTCTACCGCTGCACCGCAAAGGAAAATCTCGTGGCGGTGGTGTCGGATGGTACCGCCATTCTGGGGCTCGGCGACCTCGGTGCCGAAGCGAGTATTCCGGTGATGGAGGGCAAAGCCGTTCTCTTCAAGGCGTTTGGCGATGTCGACGGCTGGCCGGTCCCGGTGAATCATTGCCGCATGCATGGTGGCAACACCGGTAAAACCGACCCCAAGCGGGT
>JBIKMI010000333.1:0-2991 GCA_044359285.1 Kiritimatiellia bacterium | reverse complement strand
TTGTTGATTTCCAACGACTTACAACTTCAATACCCGCCCAACTGGCGAACTCGGGTTAAGGCAGCGGTTTGGCCTACACTCTGCTCCGCACAAGCATCTGCGTGCCATTCAGTCGGCTTCCGTTGCCAAACTGGAGGCGACCGTGAGCCGGCTTCAGAAGGCGACATCGTAAATTCGTTATCAGGCGAACAGGTTATCTCTACCCCTGCTCAGCTTTCTTCTTTGGCCGCACAGTGTATTTTTCTGCGGTTTCCGCCACGGCGATAGTGAGAGGTTCATGTCCACTGCATAAAATCCGACCTGCATAGAGGTCCTCGATTGGAAAACACAGATCGTAATCCCCCCACACTAAATTGCCGTGTACGATTTGAAACAACTGGAATTCCTGCGGAGCGAGAAATTTCCGAATTCCCGGATTGAACGAGGCACGCAAAAATGGGCCGAAATTAACCGTCACGGAATGACGGTCACTGAAAACCAACTCGATCCGATGATTTCCAAGATCTTTGGCGCTGGTGATATTTATAGCTTTTCCGGCATTTAAAGTCATGACAGCCTCCGGGTAATCCTCTCCGCCTCAATGTTTTTATGCAACACGAAGTACTCAATCCATTTTGTCACAATCTCTTTACGATAATAAAATAGAACAATGAGGCCAAAATATTCGTATAGTTTCGGCATGGACAAGCTTCTTCTTCAACAAGTGACAATAGTATCCCCTGCGAATATTTGCATTATGAAAATATTCTCTTCCAAGTTGCGAGTTGCAGATCCCGGAAATACGCTATTTCCTGTTTTTCATTCTTCATCTGCAAAGTTGGCCGGCATCCAGTCGATGACCGAGCCACCACTGGAGGGGTAATACGGGCTGACGAGGTAGTTCTGCCCTCCCTCACGTGTGACGCGAAAATCACGAACCTTGAACTTTTTTCCCTCATGCAGGTCGAAAAGCTCTTCGTCGAGCGTGGGAATGGGGGCGAAGATATAGAGTTGTTCAAGCACCTCGGCTTTTTTATCATCGGGAATGAGGTACTCCTCAACGGTGCCGCCCTGGACTTTTAATGGGCGGGTCGGGAAGGGGAGTTTGTTGTCTATATCGGGATATTGCGAAGTCATGATATGGGTGCTCCTGATTTAATTTGTTATAATCCATAGTTAACAGTATAGATAAAATATAGCAATGCAAAACTTTCGTGTAAAATAGTGCTGGACGGCAGGGGCATTTTTCGAATTTTGGAGGGTCGGGCTCTGTCCCGACCGGTTGGGATGGTGTTGGGTGGCAGCTTCAAACCAGATAAAATGCCCCCCGACGCGGATAGGTGAAGGTGTTTACTGCTTGACGGAGCGGGTTGATTTCCGCAGATTATGCACCAAATGTTGTCTTAAGAGTGCTTGAGGATGACGTGTTGGAATAAGGAATCGCTATGTTAAACTTCTTGCTTGGGCTGTTTTCTGAAGATATCGGGATTGATCTGGGCACAGCCAATACCCTGGTTTTTGTGAAAGACCGGGGCATTGTGCTCCGGGAGCCCTCGGTGGTCCCCATCCAGGCGGGCACCCGCCGGGTGTTGGCGGTGGGTGAGGAAGCCAAGCAGATGTTGGGACGCACGCCCGGGGGAATTGTAGCGATTCGGCCCATGAAGGCCGGCGTGATTGCGGATTTTGAGATTACCGAGGCGATGTTGAAGTATTTTATCCGCAGGGTTCATAACCGGCGCACGATGGTGCGGCCGCGAGTGATCATTGCGGTGCCAAGTGGAATTACGGAAGTGGAGAAGCGTGCGGTCAAGGATTCGGCCATGCATGCCGGGGCGCGTGAAGTGTATTTGATAGAGGAGCCGATGGCGGCGGCGATCGGGGTCGGGTTACCTGTACAGGAACCGGCCGGGAACATGATTGTGGACATCGGGGGTGGCACCACTGAGGTGGCGCTGATCTCGCTGGCTGGAATTGTGTTCTGTCGCAGCGTGCGCGTCGGAGGCGATGAGATGGACGAGTTCATCGCCCAGTATATGAAACGGGTTTACAATTTGATGATCGGTGAGCGAACGGCTGAGGCTATCAAGATGAAGATCGGTTCCGCCTACCCGCTGGCGGAGGAATTGACCATGGAGGTCAAGGGACGCGATCTGGTCTGTGGTCTGCCGAAGACCCTGACGGTAACCTCCGAGGAAATCAGGGAGGCGCTGCAGGAACCGCTGTCATCCATCTTGGATGCCATCCGGGTGACCCTGGAACGGTGTCCGCCTGAACTCGCGGCTGATCTGGTGGATCGCGGCATGGTGATGTCCGGTGGTGGATCACTTCTCAGGGGAATTGATCTGCTGATTGCCGAACATACCGGTCTGCCGGTTCATCGCACTGATGACCCGTTGAGCGCGGTGGCTGAAGGAACAGGCATTGTGCTCTCCGAGCTGAGTGTTTTGCGCCGTATCGCCACGGGTGAACAGCGAACATACTGAACTTCCTCGATCGACTCTTCTCGTCCAAATGCCGGTTAAGTTTAAACACTCCCCGCGGGGTGTGGGATGAGGGGTTTTTGACGTGAGGGATCGTACATTTGTATTAGGAGTGGTGCTGGCGACTTTTTTCCTGGTTCTCCTGAACCTGCCGTCGTCCGTGTCGTCTTCTTTGCGCGGCTTCTTCCGTGGAAGCATGGCTACCTATCAGGGCGGGGTTACCCGCCTGGTATCGCGCGTTCAACAGACCTCCTCCGCGGTTGGCAACATCAGTGAGGTGATTAAAGAGCGCGATCAGCTGGCTGAGGAGGTGGGCGAGCTCAGGGCTCAGCTCCGCGGGTTGGATGGCGTGATGCGTGAAAATGGGGAACTACGCGCCCTGACCGGTTTTAATAGGCAATCATCGCTGCAGATGGTGGCCTGTGAGGTGATCGCCCGTGATGATGGATATGGCTGGTGGCAGACCCTCCGTCTCGACAAGGGGCGCAACGAGGGTCTCGCGGTAGACATGCCGGTGATCACTCCCGAGGGG
>JBIKMI010000332.1:0-2992 GCA_044359285.1 Kiritimatiellia bacterium | reverse complement strand
CGACGGCTGGCCCGCTCCGCCGGAGGCGACGACGGGGATCCGGACGGCCTCGGCGATCAGGCGCGTCAGGGTGAGCTCGAAGCCCGTCCGCATCCCGTCCGCATCAACCGAATTCACGACGATCTCGCCGACCCCCAGATCCTCCGCCTGCTTCGCCCAGGCCAGCGCATCGAGGCCGGTCCGTTCGCGGAAGCCCCGGGTCGTAATCTCGTAGCCGCTGGGGAAGCGGGGATCGTTCTCCACCCGCACCGGATCCATGCCCAGCACGATGCACTGCGAACCGAACGCCCTGGCCCCATCGGCAATGATCTGCGGATTTACGACCGCCAGGGAATTGACCGAGATTTTCTCGGCGCCCGCCAGCAGAACCCGCGACATATCCGCGAGGTTGGAGATCCCGCCGCCAACCGCAAAGGGGATGTGGATGGCGCGCGCCACCTCCTGCACCATCTCAATATCAATCGGCCGCCGTTCCGCGGAGGCGGTGATGTCATAAAACACCAGCTCATCGCACCCGCTCTCATAATATTGGGCAGCCAGTGCCACCGCATCGCCCAGCACCACATTATTCTGGAATTTGACGCCTTTGGTGACTTTCTTGTTCCGCACATCCAGGCAGGGAATAATTCGTTTGGTCAGCATGTTCCATCCCATCGGCTGAAGTTTTCAAACACCTTTAACCCGACCCGTCCGGATTTTTCGATGTGGAACTGGGTTGCCACGAGGTTATGACGCCCCACGATGGAGGTAAACTCCATCCCGGCATACCCGGTTACCCCCACCGTATCGGCCGGATTCGCCGTCAGCGGGTAATAACTGTGCACGAAATAGAACTCGGTTTCGTCCTCGATCCCGGCAAACACCGGATGCAGGCGGCGGAACTGCACGGTATTCCATCCCATCTGCGGAACCTTGTCGGCGGGATTCACCGGCCGGAACAGCCGTACCTGACCGGGGATAAAACCCAGCGTGGGGGTGCCGCCATCCTCCTCGGAGCGTTCAAACAGCACCTGCATGCCGACGCAGATGCCGAGGAAAGGCGTGCCCCTGGCCACCACCCCTTTAAGCACCTCCACCAGATTCAGATCAGATAAATGCCGCATCGAGGCCCCGGCGGCGCCGACCCCGGGGAAGACGACCCTGCTGGCCTGAAGGATCGTCTGCGGGTCATCGGTAATGACCGCCTCCACATTGATCGCCTCAAACGCCAGCTTCACGCTGGTCAGATTTCCCGCCTTGTAATCCACAATTGCTATCATGCGCCCTTTCCACCCCTCCTACTTGCATTTCGGGGGCTATAGTCTTATCCTATGGACCGCAGTTGTCGAGAAAGAGTTTATAAAAAAGGAACACCCGATGATACGAACCTTCATGTTGCTTGCTGTCTTTCTGGTTTTTGCCGGCAGTGTCGCCCTCCGGAGTGACGCGGCGGCCCTGCACAACGCGATCAAGGAGCAGGACCTCGCCAAGGTGCGCCTGCTGCTGAAAGACGCCGACCCCACCAGCCTGAACGCCCAGGATGCGACGACCTCCACGCCGCTGATTCTTGCCGCCATTCAGGGGAATCTGGATATAGTCAAAGCCCTGGTGGCCGCCGGCGCTGACGTCAATCTGCCGACAGAGGGGGGGCTGACCCCCTTGCATTGTGCCGTGAACAAAGACTATCACGAAATGGCGAAACTCCTCATCAAGAAGGGGGCCAATGTCAACGCCGTCACCGCCAAAGGCTCCACGTCCCTGCATTGGGCGGCCTACAACAAAAATTTCGCCCTCTGCAAGATCCTGATTCAGTCGGGCGCGACCGTCAATGCGAAGGCCGCCACGGGCTTCACGCCGCTTCACTGGGCGGCCTACACCGATGCCGCGGAGATTGTCGCCCTCCTTATTGCCCATGGGGCAGACCTCACCCTCACCGACAACAACAACCAGACCGCGCAGGCGATTGCCGAGGAGCGTAACGCCAAAGCCGCGCTCGAGGCCATGAATCCCGCCAAACCGTCCTTCATCGCGCGCCTTTTCAAGCATTCGAAGGCCAGCGATTCCAAGCCCGCGCCTGCCCCCGACAAGGCCGCCCCGCCGCCGGCCCCGGTGAAAGCTCCGGCGCCGGTCGTGCAAGCCCCGGCGGAACTGGTAGGCAACATCACCACGGAGTTCAAGGACGGCGCCCGCTACACCGGCCAGCGGGTTTCGCTCGTCAAGCGGTATGAGGGCGAAATCACGTTTCCCGATAACTCCCGCTACACCGGCCAGTTGCTCGCGAACAAGCGCGACGGGAAGGGCACATTAACGCTCCCGGGCGGGGCGAGTTATGACGGAGGCTGGCTGAAAGATGCCCGGCACGGGATCGGGACCGAGACGTTTGCCAACGGCGATCAATACACCGGCCAATGGAAAAACAACACCATGAACGGGGACGGCACTTATCTTTTTATCAACGGCGGCCAGATCTCCGGCCAATGGGAAAAGGGCCATCTGGCCAAAGGGCGGGGCTCCTTTAAATTCGGGGAGAGCGATCAATACAACGGGGAGTGGAAAAACGACATGATGCATGGCCAGGGGACCTACATCACCTCCGGCGGCACCCCAACAACCGGCTACTGGGAAAAAAACAAGTTTATGGGCACGCAACCCCCGTCCCGGTAGGACGGGTGGCGTAAGTTGCTGGTTGTTGAGTTGTTGAAGAGGCCCCTTGCAGGGCATATTCACACGAGTTGTAACTCTCTGTAGTGCAAAGGCAATCACTCTTTAGTCCTGCAAGGAGAAGAGAAGATTTTGAACAGAAGCACGCGAAGACCGCGAAGGAAGAAATGGTTTTGCCTGCGGCGCAAATACGATGGAGTTGAATTCCAATAATTATCATGCGGAAGCGGCGTATTCGCCGCTCCCGCTCTGCCCTGAGCTTGTCGAATGGGCTTCGCGATCTTTGCGAGCTTCTGTTCAAAATTCCTGGTTTTGTTTTCCATTATCGGGTTAACCTTAGTTCTCAGAATGG
>JBIKMI010000070.1:0-11206 GCA_044359285.1 Kiritimatiellia bacterium | reverse complement strand
CCATCTTGAGGTCTATATGGAGCCGGGTGAAGCCATCGCGTTGAACGCCGGGGTTCTGGTGACCACCGTTCTGGATATTGTACACAATGCCCTGGATATCGCTATTTTGGACACCTCGGCTGCCGCGCATATGCCGGATGTGCTGGAGATGCCTTATCGCCCCGGAATTATCGGGGCCGGGATCCCTGATGAACATCCGTACACCTATCGACTGGGGGGCATGACCTGTCTCGCGGGGGATGTGATTGGAGACTATTCTTTTCCCGCGCCGCTAGCCATAGGGGATAAATTGATTTTTACCGATATGGCCCATTATACGATGGTTAAAAACAATACATTCAACGGGGTGGGCTTGCCGTCCATTGCGATTTATCACCCGGATCGGGATCAGATCGAGGTGGTACGCCGCTTTGGATATGATGATTACCGAAACCGATTGTCGTAAGGAACGCCGATTTATGAACTTTTCAGGTGCTTACGGGAGAATGATGAGGATCGTTTGGCTCATCACCCTGTCTCTCGTTGGCGCCTGTTTTGCGGAGCCTGTGGGAATGCCCGCCTCCCCGATGCCGGTGGCGAACTCTTTCCCGTCAGGCCGGCTGAATGTGGGAATTCAGTTCAGCGAGCAGCAGTCTGAATCCTTCGGGGATATTCTCATTCCGCTCTATCAACGGCGGAATACCCTTTTGTTTATCAACCCACGTGGCTCATGGAATGACGATGAATCCCGGGAGTGCAGTGTCGGGTTGGGCGCACGCCATCTTTTCGCTGGCAAGAATATGATTGTCGGGGCGAACCTGTTCTATGACCGGCAGAATACCACCCTGGATAACACGTTCAATCAAGCGGGCCTTGGGCTAGAATGGCTTAGCGAGTGGGTGGATGCCCGGCTGAATGTCTATTTGCCTGAACAGAGGGATAAGAATGCGGATGACTATGTGGTCACAACGGCCACCACGCAGGAACATTCCGAATACTGGTATGCCCCCGCGGCTCAAGGCCATGTCATCAGTCAGTATGGGTACGAGACCACCGACTCTTACAGTGTAAGTACCCTTCATCATTACCAGACTGCGGAACGGGGCATGGATGGGTTTGATGCTGAGATTGGCTCTCTGTTGATTCTCCCGTTCATCCGGAATTATGCCGATATCAAGGCATTTGTAGGGCTCTATCAGTATAACGCCGAATACGGAGACGGCATTTCCGGGATGAAGGCGCGTCTTGAAATCCGGCCCCTGCCGGCTGTCTATTTGGATGCAGGCTGGGTTGAGGACGAGGAACTGGTAGGTTCACAGTATTCGATAGGGGTGCGGGCGACGGTCCCGTTTGATCTGGTGCGCTTGAGTCGGGGCCACAATCCCTTTGCAGGTGCGCTCGCCGGATTCAAGCCGGGAGTTGGTGGGATACCCTTCGCCTCGCGACTCACCGAGATGGTGATGCGGGACCTGCATGTCAGAACCGAGGTCTTGGATCCCGTTGAAGTGGTCGCGGACCGCCGGATGCTTGAAAAAAAATTATTCGATCATGATCGCCGGGACTTCATCGAAATAATCGCGTCTGATGTCACGTTCGTGGATGGGGATAACGTGTCGGGCTTGGAAAATGGCACCTGGGAAAATCCGTTCCGGCAGATGAATGCCGGCGTGCAGAACGCCATCGGCTCCATGGTTTATGTGAGCCCGGCGGCGGGGCCGTATCTTGAGAATGTAGTATTGCGTCAGGGGCTCACGCTATGGGGGAGCGGGGTACCGCTGCAGGGCCCTCATGGCGCCTTTGGGGGAACCGTCTATCCGGTGGTGAATGGAGGCGGGAAGGGACCGGTTATCACGCTGGCCAATGATGTCCGGGTCACGGGATTCGAGCTGGTCCAGCCGGCTGGCAGCCTTCTCTCCAGTCCGGTGATTCTCGGGGAGGATGTGTCCGGTGTCACCATCAGTCAAAATACCATTCAAGGAAATGGAGCTGCTGGAGCCGGAATTCAATTGCGGGCGGTGAACCGCCCGGCCTTTCTGGCAACCCTTTGGGGTAACCGCATCGCAGGGGCATCAGGTGATGGGATTAGTATTGATCTGACGACGGTGCCGCAGGTCGATCTGACGGTGGACCAGAATGCCGTTGCCGCCAACGGGGGGGCCGGGTTCCGGATGGCTGCGATGGATGGTGATAACGTTCACCTGCGAATTTCAGGGGACTACTCGGGGAATGGCGGAGATGGGGTCGCCGTGCACGCCTTTACCCAGGAGGCCATCGTGAAGGTGTCGCATCTGACAGCCTATGGTAATGGGGGAAGTGGGGTCATGCTGGATTTATATGGCTACCAGAAGGTGCAGGTTGTGGCCGATACGCTTGAGGCCAGCCATAATCATCTGGACGGCGTGCATGCGGGGTTGATCTCAGGCGGCTCGGTGAGCGTCGCCTTTGATCATTCACGCCTGATCGGCAATGATGGGAACGGGTGCTTTCTGGAGCTTAACTCAGGTCTGGATTCATCCATCGTTGCCCGAGCCAACGAAATCGCGCATAACGGGGCCAATGGGATGTGCCTCCGGACGCTGGCCCCGTGGGACAGCGTCTATGATTTTGGTCAGCCCGCCGATTCCGGTCTGAACGTCCTGGCAGGGAACGGGGCTTACCAGATGGTGTTTGACGGGGCAGGGACGGTGACGGCCGCGGGAAACTGGTGGGGCACCCCGACGCCGGTCGAGCACGTGGAGTACCAGGATCAATCGGGCGGGACGATTAGTGTGGTTCCGCCTCTGTCGGCCCGGCCAACACCCTGATATGCGCTTCAACCGAAGCCGCCAACCCTGTCAGGCTGTACCCCCCCTCGAGTACTGAAACCAGGCGATGCTCACAATGCAACCGGGCCAGATTCATGACTGTGCGCGTCAATTCGGCAAACCCCATCTCCGTCAGGGGGGCGGCGGCCAGCGCGTCATCCCGGTGTCCATCAAATCCGGCCGAGATCAAAATGAATTCAGGCTTAAAATCCGCCATGGCGGGGATCAGTTCATGAACCATGGCATTCTCGTAATCCAGGGCGGTCGCGTCAGGGGGCATGGGGACATTGCGCGTATAACCGAAGCCGGGGCCACTCCCCGTTTCGGTGGCCTGACCACTGGCCGGTGGGTAGAGAGAGGCCTGATGAACACTGAAATAGAATACGGATGGGTCGTTGTAAAAAACATGCTGGGTGCCATTTCCATGATGGATATCCCAGTCAATGATGGCGATCCGGGTCAGGCCGTAACGGTGTTGCAGGTACCGGGCGCCAATGGCGACGTTATTGAAAAAGCAGAAGCCCATCGCACGGTCAGGTAAGGCGTGATGCCCCGGCGGGCGCACGGCGCAGAAGGCATTGCGGACCTGCCGTTGCATCACCGCATCCAGGGCCGTAAGCACCGCCCCGGCGGCCATCACGGCGGCGTCATAGGTTCCAGGTGAGCCGATGGACGAATCATCAGGCTTGAAAAGCGTGCCCCGGCTACTGGCGAGCCGGAGCGATTCTACATAAGCGGCAGTATGAACGGCGGTGAGGGCCGCGATGGGCGCCGGCTGCGGATGCAGGTGCAATAACGACTCCCAAAGCCCGGATTTCTTCAGCTGCTCCAGAATGGCGGTCAGACGTTGACGTTTTTCAGGATGCTTCCAGCCGGTGTGATGTTTGAGAAAAGCCGGGTCATAGAGAAAAGCAGTCTTTTGCATGTTATATTTCCGAATATTGAGTGTTCCGAAGTTGTATGGACTGCCAAGTTCAAGATAAAGGGATCGGCGAAATTCGTCAACCGAATCTCCCTTGATTCCCGCCTCCGGGACAGGTATCTTGGGTGCCGATTAAAAAACGGAGGATATGGCTATGGACGTGCAGAAAATGTTTGCGGACCGGATTGGTGGCAGTGCGTTTGGAACCACCAACGAGATTTATAAATTTGAAAAAATCAAGCGCGCCAAGGCGGCGGCCCGTGCGGCCCGCCCCACGGTAGAGCTGCTTGATTTCGGGGTCGGGGAACCGGATCAGATGGCGCCCGCTCCGATTCGCAAGGCGCTCAAAGTCGCGGTGGATAATCCGGCCAACCGCGGGTATGCCGATAACGGCATCCGCGAGTTCAAGCTGGCGGCGGCGGAATACATGAGCACGTTCTTTGGGGTCACCGATCTGAACCCCGACACCGATATCTGCCACAGCATCGGCTCAAAGCCGGCCCTGGCGATGTTGCCTCTCTGCTTCATCAATCCCGGCGAGGTGGCCCTCGTCACGGTGCCCGGTTATCCGGTGCTGGCCACCCATACCCGTTATCTCGGCGGCGAGGTTGTGAAGGTTCCCCTGAAAAAGGAGAACCAGTTTTATCCCGATCTCGATAGTATCGACCCGGCCATTCTGGCCCGGACCAAGCTGTTCTACGTCAATTACCCGAACAATCCGACCGGCGCGGCGCCCACCGAGGAGTTGTTCGACCGGTTGATCGCGTTTGCGCAGAAGCACAATATCCTCATTGTTCAGGATGCGGCATATGCCACGTTGGTGTATGGTCAGCCGCTGTCAATCCTCAGCCGGCCGGGCGGGAAGGATGTGGCCATTGAACTTCACTCCATGAGCAAGAGCTACAACATGACCGGCTGGCGCCTCGGCTTTGTAGCTGGTGCCGCACGGATTGTGCAGGCTTATGCGGAAGTGAAGGACAATGTCGACTCGGGTCAATTCAAGGCTATTCAATTGGCGGCGTGTGCCGGGATTGCCGACCGTAAGCTGGCCGATAAGATCAAGAAACATTATGAGCGCCGCTTGAAGAAAATCGTCAAGGTCCTCAAGGCGGTCGGTTTCAAGGCGAAAATGCCGGGGGGCACCTTCTACCTGTACGTTCCGGCTCCCAAAGGCGCGGGCGTCCAGACGTTCCTTACAGCGGAAGATGCCTCACAATACCTGATCCGTGAATGTTCCATCTCCACGGTGCCGTGGGATGATGTGGGCCCCTTCCTGCGTTTTTCGGCGACCTTCGAGTCGAAGGAAAAGGCTGATGATGATCGTGTGATAGCCGAATTGCAAGAGCGGCTGCTGAAGGCTAACTTGCGATTCTAATCCCGGGAGGAACGTGATGCCGGAAACAGCCAGATTGATCTGCGGTATTGAAGAAAGCGCCCGGACCGTGGGGGCGTTGGTGGATCAGGTCCCGGCGTTGCAAGCCATCTGCCGGCTCATTGTGACGTCGCTGAAGAAGGGGAACAAGGTACTGACGGCGGGGAACGGCGGCAGTGCCGCAGAGGCCATGCATATGGCCGAAGAATTGCTGGGCCGTTTCCGTGGCAATCGTCCCTCCCTGCCGGCCTTGGCCCTGGTGTCCGATGGCACGGCCCTGACCTGCATTGCCAACGACTTCGGTTATGATCAAGTGTTCAGCCGGCAGATCGAAGGACTCGGCAAGCCCGGCGATGTCCTGGTGCTTTTCAGCACCAGTGGTGCGGCGGTGAATCTCCGATTGGCCCTTGAGGCCGCGCAGGCCAAGGGCCTGAAAGTGATTGGGCTCCTGGGCAAAGATGGCGGCCCACTGGCGGGGAAATGCGACCTTGAAATCATCGTGAAGGGAACGGCTACCGAACGCATTCAGGAAGCGCATCAGGTGCTGTTGCACCTGATCCTGGATGCCGTGGAGAGCGAGTTCGCTTAATCCGGCAGGGGCGGGCTCAAGAAAAGAGTTTCTCCCTCGTGGTCTTGGTGTGCTTCTTTTTAAATTCTTTTCCGGGCCAAGAGGAAGGGCCGATATGACTGGCGCTGAAGAAAACAACAAGGGCCCGCGTTTGCCGCCCTGGATCCGGATTCGGTATTCAGGGCACGGCGCGCAGGATGCGGTGAATCAGCTGCTCAAGGCCGGTGGCCTGCACACCGTCTGCCAGGGCGCGCGGTGTCCCAACCAGCACGAGTGCTTCAGTCGCGGGGTGGCCACCTTCATGATCCTGGGTGATATCTGTACCCGTGACTGTCGTTTCTGCGCGGTTCATTCAGGGCATCCCGCAGCCGTGGATCCGGATGAGCCCCGCCGCCTGGCCGAGGCAGTGGCCCGGCTCAAGCTCCGGCACGTTGTGGTCACCAGTGTCACGCGCGATGATCTTGCCGATGGCGGTGCCCATCATTTTGCCGCTACCATCAAGGCGATCCGGCACCAATTGCCGGAGGCTACCGTGGAGGTGTTGACGCCCGATTTCAAAGGCGTTGAACACGACATCGATGTCGTGCTGGAGGCCGGTCCCGATGTCTTTAACCATAATCTCGAGACCGTCCGGTCATTGCAGAAGACCATTCGCCCGGCGGCAAGCTATGAGTGCTCCCTGGCGGTGCTGGCCTATGCCGCACAGCGGGGCGGGCGGACAGACGTGAAGTCCGGCCTGATGGTCGGGTTGGGTGAGACCGATGAAGAGGTTTATGAGGCGATGGGCGATTTGAGGCGGGTGGGGGTCGCCTTGCTGACGATCGGCCAGTATCTGGCCCCCTCGGCCGCGCATGCCCCGGTCGCGCGCTATGTAACGCCCGCGCAATTCGAGGAATATGCCCGGCGTGGGCAGGCGCTTGGATTCCGTAACGTGGCATCCGCTCCGATGGTTCGCTCCTCCTACATGGCTGAACATCAATTCCATGGCGGGGCCAGGACGGGAGGGGCCGGTGGTTGAATTTGCCGCCTTTTGGATCGCCGGATTTTTATGCCGCACCATCCCCCTGCATTTTGCCTATTGGCTCAGTCTACGGATTTCTGACGGCTACTTTTTTTTCGAGCGGCGGGGTCGCGCGGCAGTCACCGCTAATTTGCGGCAGGTAATGGCCTTCCGGGGACAGCATCCCACGGAGCGGGAGCTCAAGTTGACCACCCGGACCACGTTCCAGTTTTTCGGGAAATACCTGGTAGATTTTTTCCGGTTTCAGCGACTGAACGAGGCGGATATCAAGCGGCTGGTGACCATTGAGCACCCGGAATATATTGAGCAGGCCTGGCGGCTGGACAAGGGGGTCATTGCGGTCACTGCCCACCTGGGGAACTGGGAGATTGGTGGGGCGGTACTGGCGGGGATGGGGTACCCCATCAATGTGGTGGCGCTGAAACAGCCTTCAGCCAAACTGAATGATTTCTTCCAGAAACATCGCCGCAAGCGGGGGATGGTGGTGGTGCCGTTAGGCTCCTCCGTCAAACGGCTGGTGGGGGCCTTGCGGCGCAAGGAGTTCATTGCCCTGCTGGCCGACCGGGATTACTCGGTGCATCACGAGAGCACCCTCTTATGCGGCGCACCGGCCTACATGCCGAGAGGGGCCTCCTGGCTGGCCGCTAAGACCGGGGCCGTTGTCCTGCCGGGGTTCGTGTTGCGCAACGAGGACGATACGTTTCTGATGAAGATGTATCCGCCGATTATCCCCGTGCCGGGCATGTCCCAGGCGGCCATTCAGGAGCGGATCAGTGCCGCGTTGGAAGATGCGATTGGCTCCTATCCCCACCAGTGGTTTATGTTCCAACCAGTCTGGGGCGGACTTAGCTACGGCGACTCAAATCGGGAGAAATGACAGAATGAGCGAGCGGAACGAACCTGCAATATCCAGGAAGGAGCCCAGAGGGTGTGTGATCATTCCCGCCTACCGGGAGGCAGGCCGCATCGGTGTCGTTGTGGAGCGCGTCAGGGAATTTGTTTCCGATGTGCTGGTGGTGGATGACGGGTCACCGGACGAAACCGCCACCCAGGCTGCTCAGGCCGGGGCCATTGTGATCCGGCATCCGGCCAATTGTGGAAAGGGCGCGGCACTCGATACAGGGTTCCGGGCGGCCCGGGAACGGGGCTTCGATTTCGTCATCACCTTGGATGGGGATGGACAACACGCGCCCTCGGATCTTCCCGCCTTCATTCAGGAGTTCAAGCGGACGGGGACCCCTGTTCTCATTGGTACCCGGATGGCGGCTACACGGGATATGCCCTGGGTGCGGTACCTGACCAACCGGTTCATGAGTTGGTTGTTGAGCCGTGAGATGGGGCAATGGATACCCGACACGCAATGTGGATATCGGCTCTATGTCCTGGCGGTGGTGCCTGAAATTTCAGTCCAATCCAAGCGGTTTGCTGCCGAGTCGGAAATTCTCATGGACCTGAGTCAGCGTGGTGTGAAAATTGGATCCGTTCCTGTTACCACTATCTATGGTTCCGAAAAGAGCAAGATTCACCCTGTCAAGGATACCCTCCGTTTTGTTAAAATGCTCCGTCACTTCCGCAAGCAGGCCAGAGTCAGTAGGCAGTGAGCAGGGGGCAGTAAGCAGTCCTTTGTTGCTACAGTTCACTTTATCTTCAGCGGGATCCCTGCGATTACGAAGAGCACCTCGTCGGCAATGGCGGCCAGGTCCTGATTCAGCCAGCCCTGTAAGTCCCGGAAAGTACGACCGAGTGCCGAATCGGGCACGATGCCCATGCCGACCTCGTTGCTGACGATGATCACATCGCAGGGGCTGGTCCTGAGCGCGGTAATCAACTCCTTCTTTCGCGTCTGGACGGCCGGTTCGCCTTCTTTCAACAGCACATTGGTCAGCCATAATGTAGCGCAGTCGATCAAAATGCCGTCCCGCTTCGGCATGGGGGTCTGGATCACCCGGGCCAGGTCCAGGGGTTCCTCAACGCAGCCCCACTTCGGCCCGCGTTGTGTTCGGTGCAGTTGGACCCGTTCCACCATTTCCTGGTCGAGCGTTTCTGCCGTTGCCAGATAGAGCGGGTGCTGCCACCCCTGTTCAGCCAGCTTCTGGGCATGAGTGCTTTTTCCGCTACGGGCTCCGCCCAGTACCAATGTGATTTTTGCAGGATGTGTCATGTTGATTACGATTATGATTAGGAGTCAGCCAGACATTCTTGCAACCGGGTGAGGGAGGGGGCGGTATCCTCGAAACCAAAGGTCTCCAGAGTCAGGACACCGCGATAGGTCTTGAGGGACGCGAGGAAATCCTGCACCAGCGGCTTGGGCGTCATTTCCAGCGAGTAATGCCGCGAGGTGGTGTTCGAGCCGTACAGATGGACGATCCGGGTGCGGGGCAGCCATTGGGTGACGTGCCGGCGCCAGTCATATCCCATCTGGAGCAGATGCCCCAGATCGAGGCACACGCTGAAGGGGTTGTCCAGTAGCAGGGGCTCACACCAAGCGAAGGGGTACCCCAGATTTTCGACGCAGAAGCGGGTCGGGTCATCCACCATGCCGGCCAGGACCCGCAACAGGGGGGCGAGGTCGTGACGCCAGGCGTCGACCCGAGCGGGCGAGGCGGTGGCCTCGATCCCTTCCAGGTGCAGGATCCATCCAAAGGGTTTCAGTGGACGGCAGAGCTCAATGATCCGCAGGGCAACACCCATGAACTCTTCCCGTTCCTCCTGGTTGGCGCTGCCAAGGGCCTTATCAATGGGGAAATGGATGGTATAACTTAACTGGTGTTGTTCGGCCAGCTGGCGCAACTCCTCTACCTCCGCCGGACTGGGGAAATTGCAGGCTTCTTTCGATTCGAAGAAGACAATCTCAATGTCATCCGCAAAGGGGGCCAGTTGTCGCACATTTGTCAGCAGATCGGAGGGATAGACGTAGGAGGTGAGCCCCAGCCGGAAACGGCGGGGTGCGGTCAGCAGGGGCAGGGGGGTGAATGCGTTCATGTGGAGCGCCATTGAATATGAACCGGTTCCAGGGTCACCAACCCCCCGCACCTGGCCTCGTCGAGCAGCTGCTTCAACCGCGGCAGAAAAGCGGTGATGGCTTCAGCCTGATCCACGATCTCGATCACCACCGGGAGGTCTGCGGCCAAGTCCAGGATGCGTGTGGAGCGTAATTTCCCCGAGGCGCCATAGGACATCAGTCCCCGCAACACCGTTGCGCCCGCCAGGCCTGCTTCCTGGGCCTTGAGCACAATTACTTCATGGAGGGAAGAGTGATGAACCCGATCGCCCTCGCCGATAAAAACACGTAACAGTTTTGCTTCATTCTCCGCTTGCATAACGCCCCTCCTTCACGGGTTCAGTGCTTTCCTCACCAGCATCATTCCCAGCAGAAAGGCCAGGGTGGCGCCGAAAAAGGTGCCATTCAGATAGAGGAAGGCATGCAACCATTCGCCATCCCGTACCATCTGAATGAGTTCATAGATCAGTGAGGAGAGGGTGGTGAAGCCACCACAGAAGCCGGTAGCGAGAAAGAGCCGGGATGCAGGCGACAGCAGCGCGGTGTCGGCGGCCAACTGGCTGATCATCCCAATGATCAGGCAGCCAGCGAGATTGGACGCCAGCGTTCCCCAGGGCAGGCTGGCCGCAGGGTGACTCAGGCTCAGGGTGCAGCCGTACCGGCACAGGCTCCCCAGCAGTCCGCCCAACCCCACCCACACAAATGGCAACATTCCGTTCATTAAAAAAGAGATTATTAGAGTCTCGGGAAAACAACAAGACCGTTAAAATCGCACTCTATGGTATTTCTTCGGTAAGTTTCACGGTCACAGGGGTGCCGGGCTGGACCATGGTGGCGAGGGTAGTGATATCCCAGTTCGTCAGCCTGAAACAGCCATGCGATTCGCGGCGCCCAATGGTTTCAGGATGCGGCGTACCGTGCATCCCAAACCCGGGGGCGCTCAGTGTCAGCCAGTAGACACCCACCGGATTATTTGGGCCTGGCGGAATGATGAGCTTCCGCCCAATCTCCTGCGCTCGGGCAGATTCCGGGAAATTGGCGGGGTCAAAGGTGTAATTCGGGTTGGGGGCGAAACTGACCAGGGTCAGGGCGCCCACCGGCACCTTATGCAACTGCTTGGCAATTGAGCAGGGGAACGAGGCGATGAGGGTGCCGTTGCTGTCAAAGGCACGGACCCGGAACTGATTGCAGTCCACCTCCAGGCGGGCCGTCGGAACCGACCAGTCTACCGGCCGGGTATTGGGAAGGGTGAGGAGGGTGCCCGCTCCCACGTCGTGCCAATTGGTGATGCCGGGATTCAGATGCTTCAGGAAGACCGGGGAGACGTGGAACTGTTCCGCGAGCAGTTCCTCCAGACTCTCGCAGGCCATGGCGGGCAGGAGGGACGCTTCGAGATAATCGGCTGGAGCCGCGCCAACCCGGGCGAGTTCCTCCGCGGTCAGGGTATGGGCGAGGGTGGCCGGCTCGGCATTAGCCAGCAGGTTCTTGCGCGCCTGGGAGACGGTCAGTGCGTAACTGGTGGCATAATCCTTAAGAGCT
>JBIKMI010000331.1:0-3001 GCA_044359285.1 Kiritimatiellia bacterium | reverse complement strand
ATGGAACAGGGACTGAAAGTCCTGGGTGCCATTCAGAAGCGGTTCGACTTCAACCTCAAATTCACGCATGCCGATGTCGGTGGCGCCGCCATTGACCGTCATGGCCATGCGCTCCCTGAAAGCACGCTGAAAACCTGTGAAGCCAGCAAGGCCATTCTCTTCGGCTCCGTCGGCGGCCCGAAGTGGGAGAAATTACCGCCCGCCCAGCAACCGGAACGGGGCGCGCTGCTTCCCCTGCGTAAACATTTCGGACTGTTCTGCAACCTGCGCCCGGCCAAACTGCCCGTCTCCATGCTGCCCTGCTCCCCCATCCGCCCGGATTTATGCCCGACCGGGTTTGATATCCTCTGCGTCCGGGAATTGACCGGCGACGTCTATTTTGGCCAACCCAAGGGCCGGGAAGGCTCCGGCCCCACTGAGCGGGCGTTTGATACGATGGCCTATACCCGCCATGAAATCGAGCGCGTAGCGCATATGGCCTTCGAGATGGCCCGGCACCGCCGCAAAAAAGTGACCTCTATTGACAAGGCCAATGTGCTGACCACCATGGTACTGTGGCGCGAGGTGGTCACAGGTATCGGGCTTGCCTATCCTGATGTCGCCCTGCAACACATGTATGTCGACAATGCCGCCATGCAGCTGGTGCGCTCGCCCCAGCAGTTTGACGTGATGCTCTGCCCGAACATGTTCGGCGATATCATCAGCGATGAAACCGCCATGCTGTCCGGCTCACTGGGCATGCTGCCGTCGGCCAGTTTGAACGAAACCGGTTTCGGCCTCTATGAACCCGCCGGCGGTTCAGCGCCGGACATTGCGGGCAAAGGCATTGCCAACCCGATCGCGCAAATCCTGTCGGCCGCCCTGCTGCTTCGCCACTCGCTGCACCGCGATGACGCTGCCAAGGCCATTGAGCAAGCCGTTGAAACCGTGCTGGCCCGGGGAATCCGGACGCGGGACATCACCACGTCGCCCTCCCAGACGGTGGCGGGAACTGCCGAAATGGGAACCGCTATTGCCGATGCCATCCTGGAAGCCTGACCGTATGACTACAAAAAAGAAAACAACCTCCGGCGTCCGGCCCCTGAAGGCCTCCCAGTCCATCCAGCGCGGGCGGGCCGTCATCCAGATGGAAATTGAAGGCCTTAAAAAAGTGCAGCGCGACCTGGACTCCCGATTTACCAAAGCCGTTGCGATGATTATCCAGGCGACCCGCTGCGGCGGCAAAGTGGTGGTCACCGGGGTGGGCAAAAACCTCCATATCGGCGAAAAGATTTCCGCCACCCTGGCCAGCACCGGGACCACCAGTGTGTTCCTCAACCCCATCCAGGCCATGCATGGCGATCTGGGTATTCTGGCGCCGGCAGATATCCTGCTTGCCCTGAGCTACAGCGGGGAGTCGGAGGAGATCCTCAATCTGCTGCCACTGGTCCGCCGGTTCGGCATCAAGGTGGTCTCCCTGACCGGCAAGCCCAACAGTGCGATGGCAAAATTGAGCGACGAGGTGATCTCCGTGGCCGTGGAGCGGGAGGCCTGCCCGTTCAATATGGCACCCACGACCAGCACCACAGCGACCCTGGCGGTCGGGGATGCGCTGGCCATGGTGTTGCTGGATACCCGCGGGTTCAAGATTGAGGACTATGCCCGGCGCCACCCCGCCGGGGCCATCGGACGCACCCTCCTGCTGCGTGTCTCGGACATCATGCGCAAGGGCCATCGCGTGGCCACCGTTCCCGCGACGGCCAAAATAAAGGATGTCATCCTGGCCATGACCAAGGGCCGCAGCGGATCGGCCGGAGTGCTCGACAAAGCGGGCCGGGTGCTCGGAATCTTTACCGACGGCGATCTCCGCCGGCATCTTCCGCAATATCCGGACATCGTGAATATGCCGGTGGCCGCCCTCATGACCCGTAACCCCATCATGGTGAAGGCCGACGGGTTGGCCGTGGATGTGCTGCAGCTCTTTGAGACGCATAACATTGATGATCTCCTGGTGGTGGACGCGCACAACAAACTGGTTGGGGCCGTCGACATTCAGGATCTTCCCAAGCTTAAAATCATGTAGTCCCTGAAGGAGTCTCTCACCATGGATCTGCTTCAAGCGGCTGTTCTCGGGGTAGTCGAAGGAATCACCGAATACCTGCCCGTCAGTTCAACGGGTCATTTGCTCCTGACAATGAAGCTCATGAACATCGGTCAGAGTGCCACCACCAAGGATGCCTCCGAAGCCTACGCCATCTGCATTCAGGCGGGAGCCATCCTGGCCGTCGCCGGGCTCTATTTCCGCCGGCTGCGCGGGATAGCTGCCGGCCTGATCGGGCGGGATCCCGAAGGCTTGCGTCTGGGGCTCAATGTGCTGACCGCGTTTATTCCCGCCGTGATCGCCGGGCTCACTCTTGAGAAATGGATTAAAAAGAATCTCTTCGGCGGGGGCGAGTTCGGCTTGTGGCCGGTGGTGGCCGCCTGGCTGGTCGGCGGAATCGTTATCCTCGCCGTCGAATGGAAACGGCGCCACGCCCCGGGGCCTGCCCGGCCGACCCGCTCCCTGGCCGAGCTGACATGGAAAATGGCGTTGCTGATCGGCACCGTCCAGATCCTCGCCATGTGGCCGGGGGTCAGCCGCAGTCTGGCCACCATCCTGGGCGGACTCTGGGCGGGGCTCTCCCTGATGGCAGCGGTCGAGTTCAGCTTTCTGTTGGGCCTGCTCACATTGAGCGCGGCCACAGCCCTGGACACCTTGAAGTATGGGGGCGACATTCTGACGATCTATGGCTGGCAGGCCCCGCTGGTCGGACTGACCACCGCCTTTGTATCGGCGGCCATCGCCGTCAAATGGCTCGTCCACTATCTGCAAAAGCACCCCATGTCGGTCTTTGGTTATTACCGGATTGCCATGGCCCTGATCGTGACCGGGTTCCTGATCTGGCCACGGTGAACAAGGCATATTCGCAAGAGTTGTAACTCCTTGTAGTGAAAAGGAAAACACTCTTTAGTCCTGCAAGGA
>JBIKMI010000330.1:0-3006 GCA_044359285.1 Kiritimatiellia bacterium | reverse complement strand
CACCGTCATAACCAAGGCTGGTCTTGCCGTTATATAGCACATAGTCCCGGGCCGGTCCATTGGGGTTTCCGGCCGCGAGGTCCACCTTGTAGACGATCATGCCGACGGCGCCCATCTTCGCCAGCTTCACGCAGGCACTGGCATACCCGCCGAAGTGCCCCTGCAATTCACCCTCCCCTGCCGTGCCATAAACCATGACCTTCTTGCCGGGCGCTTCGTAGTCCTTCAGTAGCGGCTGGGCACTCTCGGCATGGTTGATTCCGATGACCCAGTGGTCGGTCGGCCCCTTCAGGTACTTCGGCGCGTCGCCGGTGTCATACGCCTTGGCTTTCCAGCAGGCCGTCGTCTTGCCGTCCGGCGTCAGCAGCTTGTTGCAGTGGAAGTGGCCGATATCGATGCGTGTGACCACCTGCACACCTTTCGTCGCCGCCCCGTCAAAGGCCCAGTGCGCGGTGTTGAAGAAGTAGCCGAGCGCCTGGTAGTCGGGCTTCGCCACCGGCTCATCCAGTTTCCAGGGAAGCTTGTTGCGCTGCGGATTGGCCTTCTGGTTGTGGTACACCTCGAAGCGCGTCTTCTTCCACCCCTTCTCGGCGAAGTGGCGGATGTACTCCTGGGCGATCGTCTTGTTCGTGTCCTCAAACTCCTTCAGCGCGGGCGTCTTGCCCGGCCCCTCGGGTATGGTCGTGGCAAAGGGCATCCAGTTGAACTGATTCGCGACCTCACCATCGCAGAGATAGGGATAGGTGGAGTTGAACGCCAGCGTGAAGTGCGCCGGCGGCTGGCCGAACTTGTTGCACTTGCCGTCGAGGATCGGGGCAAACAGGTCGTCGAACTCCGTCCAGCTCATCACCTTGGCCTGCGTGCCCTTCCCGATGATCGGCGCCGCAAACTTGGGGTTCCCGCGCGAGCCGCCGTACGGCAGGATATTGATGAAGCACCGGTTGTCGGCCGCCAGCTTGTAGATCTGGTAATTCGCGGCCTTCGCCGCGTCGGACATCTTCGTGGCCGGCACGCCCAGCCCGTTGCCGTTCAATGCATCCTTATAGCCCAGCCCGCCCGCGGGCATGGCATAGTCGAGCAGGTCGAAGGCGAAGGTCGGCGCGTCGGGCAGGGCCATGTCCAGAACAGTCAGCTCCAGCGGGAGCTTGGCAACCTCGACGCCGCCCTTGAGCACGGACACCGTACCCTTGTAAAGGCCGGCCGCCGTGGTCTTCGGGACCCATACCTCGAACAGCATCGCCCCCACGGTGTTCGCGGCCTTCGGCAACCCCTCGAACGCCACCGGCACGTCGAACGTGCGGATGTCCTTGACCGACCCGTCCAGCGGAATCACGAGGTCCGGACTCAACTTCTTATTGACGTCCACCACCCAGATCAGCGCGCTGAAGGTCGCACTATTGGCAGGAATGGCGCCGGGTCCCTTAAGGTCGCTCATTTTCCCGGAGAATCCCGCGCCGGCCTGCGGAATGATAATCTGCACGGACGCTTCCTCGTTCTTCGCCGCCGTCAGCCTGATGGTCTTCGTCGCCGCATCCCAGTGCGCGTTCTTCTTTGCCAGACCGCCGAATGCCCCACCGGTCAGTTCCTGGCAGACCCCATCCGGCCTCAGGCTGTAGGTGGCATCCACCACAAAGACCTCCTGCGCCCGCGCCGCCGTGGCCGCCATCACCAGCATTCCACCAGCCAATAAACCTCTCATCATTCTCATCATCATTCTCCTTGTTTTTTTGTTTAAACGTTAACGCAGCCCCTTCGGGTTCGGGTTCTGGCGATGGCATTCCTCAAGGACGGCCACCTGCCGCCGGACCTGTTCAGGTTGAACGATAAGGGGCGTTCCATCGGTCAAGGCCGCATACAAGTTGGCATAGAAATCCCGGACCGTCCCCTCCATGATGTCGCCGGCCAGCTCCTTGTTATAGCTCCAGGTCTCCTCGCGCCAGGGGAGTTGCTCCTTGCAAAAGCCGCGATCCGGAGCCCACCCCTCCTGCAAGGGCGGCAGCGGAACCCCGGCGGGATCAAACCATTTCCAGCGCAGCGCCAGGGTCGTTCCGGCAAGGGATCCATTCGTTCCGCAGACGGTATAAGGCTCCTGGGGAAAAGCCTGTACCGAGGAAAGGTTTATCTCAATGACCGGCGCCCCCTTGCCAGAAAGCGTGAGGGCGCAAAAATCCTCCGCATCCCCCGCAACATTGCACGAATCCATCCGGCAGAAGACTTCCGGTACCGCCTCGCCGAAGAGGGCGATCGCCTGGTCAAGCGGGTGCGGCCCGGTGTTGTTGAGGCTGCCGCCCCCTTTCGCGCGGACCGTCTGCCAATCCCAGCGCCGCTGGAAGGCTCCGAGAACGAATCGGATGTGGACAATGCGCCCGAGGGCGCCGGAGGTAATCACCTCCTGCATCTTCTGGAAATGGGGCGCGAACCGTGAATTCTGGAAGGGGGCAAAAAGGCGGCCGGCCTTCCCTGCCGCGGCCATCATCCGCTCGACGTCCGGCGCGCAAAACGCGACCGGCTTCTCACAAACCACGTGGCGCCCGGCCGCGAGGGCCCGGAGCGTCCAGTCCACATGCAGGTGGCTCGGGGTCGCGTTGATGAACAGCTCGACCTCGGGATCAGCCAGCAACCCTTCGGGGCCTTCATACGCCCGGCAGCCCAGTTCGCGAACGGCCTGCGCGCGGTACTCCTCATTTCCGTCCGCCACGGCAACAACGCGATAGCGGGAAGGCTCCTTGCGCAACCACGCCGCGTGAATTCCCCACCCGCTACGCCCCTGCCCGGCAATCCCCACATTAATAACACGATTCGGCATCTTCATTGGATCTTTTTAGCCTTCCCGTAGATCACAACCACTTGCGTTTCATCCCCGGAGGCTGAAACACCTCCCGTATAGACAATATCCATCACCCCATCATGATTCAAGTCGCCGATCGAAAGCCGCACCGCCGCCGCATCGCTTTCCGCCAGTGTGCCGAGCAGCGTGCAGGTGCGCTCCGTGTGGTCAAGACGACA
>JBIKMI010000069.1:0-11275 GCA_044359285.1 Kiritimatiellia bacterium | reverse complement strand
CGACGAAATCGGGGATATTTCGCCAGCTATGCAGGTTAAGCTTTTGAGGGTGCTTCAGGAAGGCCGTTTTGAACAGGTGGGAAGCGAGAAGACGATCAAGGTGAATGTTCGTGTCGTCAGCGCCACACATCGAGATCTGGTTAAGGAAATGGCCGCAGGAAAGTTCCGAGAAGATTTGTTCTACCGGCTCAGTGTGGTTCCCCTGGTATTGCCTCCCCTCCGCGAACGGCGCACCGATATCCCTCTGCTGGCCAACCATTTCCTCGCGCGGCTGGCAGGTGACCGGAAAATGACGTTTGCGCCGGAAGCGCTGGATTTCATGATGAGTTATAACTGGCCTGGCAACGTGCGTGAATTACAGAACTGGATTCAATTTTCACTCATCAAATGCAAAACGAATACGATTCTGCTGGAACATTTGCCTCCCATCGCCCTTAAGACCCTTCCCCTTCCTGCAGTTACGCCCCCCACGGCCATTCCCTCAAAGGGTAAAAACCGACTTACCAACCAGATCGTGCGTGAAGCTATTGAGCGTGAGGCCGGGAATAAAGTTAAGGCGGCCAAGGCGTTGGGTGTTTCTCGCGCCACTCTGTACCGATTCATGGAAGAATCACCTGCTTCTGAGTCATGAGACACACTGTTGTGTAATGTGAGACATTTTCTCAAATTCTATCGATTTTAATCGTCAGTCATAATGCGTTTATTATGAACGAATTGCGTGAATTATGCGCTATTCCAGACGCTGGGCATACATCTTGCATATCAAATATCAGCTAAATTTACTGGAGATGCATGCATGGATGATTATAATTGCAACATTAGGTTACTGATTGAGACCTGTACGCGCTTGATTTCGATTGCGGATACCGGGCAGGCTGAGTGCACTGATGAAAATTGCATGTCGCTTTACGGTTTGGCAAAGGATTGCGGCTACAGAATCCGCACTTCAGCAGAGCGAGAATTCAAGGCGCACGTTGAAAAGAATGTAAACGGAGTTGTGTAATAAGGTAAACCAAGGGAGGTGGTAAGATGAGAGTTTTGATAAAAATGGCTGTTTTATTCGCGTTTTCAATGTCTTCGATCTGCTTTGCGGAGGCTGGCAAAGAGGCAAAGGAGACTGCTGTAAAGACGGCAAACGCAGGAAAAGCGATTTGGATGACCTCCTTTGCTGATGCGAAAGCAGAGGCGGCCAAGCGAAAAGTTCCCATTTTGGTTGATTTTTCAGGTTCTGATTGGTGCGGATGGTGCATCAAGTTGGATGAGGAAGTCTTTTCGAAAGAACTCTTCAAGGAGTATGCCGCAGGGAATCTGGTTTTGTTGCTGGTGGATTTCCCCAGACGGAGTACTCAGTCTGAAGAGATTAAGAAGCAAAACAACGACCTGGTCGAGTCATTTAAAATTGAAGGATTCCCTACCATACTGTTATTGGATGCTGAGGGAAAACTGCTTGCTCGGACGAGTTACCTGCCGGGTGGTGCCGAATCTTATGTCACGCATTTGAAGAAATTGTTGAAGAATAAATAAACTAAAGGAGTTGAGATGACGTATATATGTAATGTTTGTGGGTATGTCTATGATCCGGCCAAGGGGGATCCCGATCACGGGATCGCTCCCGGCACAAGTTTCGCGGATATTCCTGCAGATTGGCTTTGTCCGGATTGTGGTGTGGGTAAGGATGAGTTTTCGCCCCAGGGGTGATCAGGTGTCTATAAAAAGGAGCTATTCATGACGAAACGTTCAGAAGTTTATAAATGTGAGTTGTGCGGCAATATGGTCGAGATGGTGCATGCGTCAGCTGGTCAGTTGGTGTGTTGCGGCCAGGCGATGAAAGGGTTGACTGAAAATACAGTGGATGCCTCTAAGGAGAAGCATATTCCGGTGATCGAGCATGTGGCCGGCGGGGTTAAGGTCACGATTGGAAGTATCGCGCATCCCATGGAGGAGAAGCATTATATTGAATGGATTGAACTGCTGGTGGGGGACGCCGTGCTGCGGCAGTACCTCAAGCCCGGCGCTCCGCCGGTAGCCTTGTTTGAAGGGGTGACATCGAAACAGGTGGTGGCGCGTGAGTTCTGCAATCTTCACGGTTTGTGGAAGGTCTGATTATGATTTCAAAAAAAATGACGAAGGCAATTAATGAGCAGGTCAACAAGGAGATTTTCTCTTCGTACCTGTATCTCGCGATGTCGGCTAATGCAATGACATTGGGTTATAAGGGAGCCGGCACCTGGTTCCGTGTACAGTTTCAGGAGGAATTGGAACATGCCTTGAAGTTCTACAATTATCTGCTGAGTCAGGGCGAGGCGGTTGAGTTCGGCGCGATTGAAAAGCCGGCTGTAGGCTATAAGACGCTCCTGGAGATGTTCGTTGACACGCTGGGACATGAGAAAAAAGTGACCAAGTCCTTGAACAACCTGATGGACCTCGCCGTCGAAGAGAAGGATTATGCCACTCAAGCCATGTTGCAGTGGTATATTACGGAGCAAATCGAGGAAGAAGCGAATGATACTGATATCATCGCAATGATTAAGATGGCCGGAACGTCCACGGGGACGTTGTATATGGTGGACAAGCAACTCGGTAAACGAGGGGCAAAGCCCGGCTGAGATAACGGTTGATTTTGCAGTAAACAGGCTGAATTCCCTGCGTTAGCTGCGCACCGATAAAGACGCTCTTTAGCCCCGTGTCACTGCCACTCGCAAGGTGGCATTGACATGGTTTTTATTGGGGGTAAAAAAGATGTTAAGAAAATGCACTGGGTGTGGGCATCGCTGGGAGAGTCGTGAAACTTTGCTGTCTGATCCTGCGGTTCGCCTTATCGGCTACCAGGCCAACTTCACCGACCTTAAGGCTGGATTTTTTATGTTTAATCATCTGGTGCCCAAGTGCCTGACAACGTTCAGCATTGGCGCCGTAAAATTCCGCGATTTCTACCATGGGGAGATTTATAGTGAACGTCAGACGGGGAGTTCGAAATGCCCCGGGCATTGCCAGCATGAGGGGGATATGAATCCATGCCCGGCTAAGTGCGAATGCGGTTTTGTCAGGGAAGTGATGCAAATCATCCTGAGATGGCCTAAAAATACCGTTGTGTGAAAGAGGTTTCATTGTGCGAAAAAATTCTCTCATCCTTTTCATTCAGTGCTGTCTTTCCCTGTGGAGCGTCGCGGCCGATCCATTCGGCATTGATCTCGCGAGATCAGGAAATGAGTCCAATCTCATTGTATCTGTCAAGATAACGATTCCTGATCATCATCACATTTATGCCGACCAGGTCAGAGTTGAATCCGAATCCGGCACGCTTTTCAGTATTGCCGGTGGAGATGCGCCGGTTCCGGTGCGCGATTCGTTTTCGGAAGAGGTACGGCTCTCTTACACCAATACGGTGGTGCTTAAATACCGTTCTGCGGCTCCTGTACAAGCGGCTGAATCCCTGAAAGTGTCGTATCAGGGGTGCGATGAAGGCCGATGTTTCTTTCCTCAAACACGTCTTTTTCCCGCCGTTGTGCCTGGCGTAAACCCGTCTGGAGCTCCTCCCGCCAACCCAACCCTGGCCTTGGAGGGCGGGGGGAGTTGGACGGATGAGCTGTCGGGGGTGACGTCCGTCGCAACCGCGTCGGGTTATTTAAATACAAAGGACTTCCTTTCATTCCTGAACAGGGCGGAGGGGCATCCCGATCTGGTGCCCGACGCTGAAAGTATGGCGGCCCGTGTGAAGGCGGCCTCCCTCCTTTTTAGCACTAATCCGCTGGAGTTCTTCAAACTTCATGGAGTGTGGTGGACGGTCCTGATCATTCTGGCAGGTGGGCTCCTCTTGAATCTGACGCCCTGTGTCCTGCCGATGATTCCCATCAATCTGGCGATTATCGGGGTGGGCGCCCAGAATGGGACGAAAGCCAGGGGCCTTTTCCTGGGGGGAGCCTATGGCGTGGGCATTGCCCTTGTTTATGGTGTGGTGGGCGTGGGGGTGGTGCTAACCGGCTCCCAGTTCGGGGTGCTGAACTCCATGCCGTGGTTTAACGTGATCATCGCCCTGATATTTGTGCTGCTGGCACTGGCCATGTTTGATGTGTTTTCCATCGATCTGAGCCGGTTCCAAAGAGCAGGCACCGGCAATAGCGGTACTCAGGGGAAAGCGCTGACCGCCCTGATCATGGGTGGGGTCTCCGCTTTGCTTGCAGGGGCCTGTGTTGCGCCGGTGGTGATTGCCGTTTTATTGTTATCGAGCAACCTCTATGCGCAAGGGGCCGGCATTGGGTTGATGCTTCCATTTATTCTGGGAGCGGGCATGGCCTTGCCATGGCCTTTTGCGGGTTCGGGACTATCCTTTCTGCCAAAACCAGGTGCGTGGATGGTGTGGGTGAAAATGGGATTCGGCGTATTGATTCTTCTGTTCGCCCTGTACTACTTCTCGCTGGCTTACCAGGGCTGGTGGGGTAAGAAGGCGGTCGCCCCGGTGGAGTCGGGCGTGTATCAGATTTCGGATACCGATGCCACCGTATGGCGGGCAGTGGTGGCAGAAGCCCGAAGGAACGGTAAGCCGGTATTTATCGATTTCTGGGCAACCTGGTGCAAGAATTGCGAGGCAATGGAGCTGACGACGTTTCGTGCGCAGGAGGTGAAACAGCGGTTGGCCGGATATGTCGTGGTGAAATTCAAGGCAGAAGATCTCACGGACAAGGGCACCCGCGCGGTGGCCGATAGGTTCGGAGTCAAAGGATTGCCCACCTACGTGGTGCTCAAGCCCGGGAGTGCGCCGCCATGACTTGTCGCCATGATGCCAGGCTGAAAAAGGCCTCCTGCCATTCAGAGAAGCATCCTTGTCCTGATTGTAAAATGTGTAACTGGTGCTCCGATGCCCGTTGTGCAAAGTGCCAAGGCTGGCTTGTTAAAAAATCACCGGCGGGTATCCGAAAATGAATCCTGTCCCCAAGCTGGGAATCGTGGTCGTGGGGGCCTCCGGGGATCTGGCTCAAACCAAAGTCATTCCCGCCTTGTTCTCCCTGTATTGCCAGCACTTCCTGCCTGAAGATTTCCATATATTCGGCCTGGCTCGAACGGCCATGAGCCACGAGGCGTTCCGGAAAAAGGTGGCGGAGAATCTGGCCTGTCGCTATGCGCCCGGAGAGTCGTGTGCCGACCATGCTGAAGCATTCCTCCAGCGGTGTTATTATTGTCAGGGACAGTATTCCTCGTGTGACTCTTTTCTGGATTTATTCGAGTTGATGCGCGAGGTGGAAGGTAGCGGGCCGATCAACCGCATCTTTTACATGGCTATTCCCCCCTCCGTTTTCGAGGAGGTCGCCCAGGCGCTTGGTGATTCCGGATTGGTGGCCTGTGATGATTCGAACGGCTGGTCCAGAATCGTCGTCGAGAAACCGTTTGGCCGCGACCGGGCTTCGTCGGATCTGCTGGTTGAAGAGATGCAGATGGTGTTCACCGAGGAGATGACATACCGGATTGATCACTATCTCGGTAAGGAAATTGTCCAAAATCTGATGGTGCTCCGATTCGCCAATCTGATTTTTGAGCCGCTCTGGAATCATATCTCCATTGAAAGTGTAAGCATTAAGTGGGCCGAGCCTATTGGGGTCGGCCAGCGAGGCGGCTATTTTGACGGATTCGGCATCATCCGCGACGTCATGCAGAATCACCTGTTGCAAATTCTTGCCCTTCTGACAATGGAGCAGCCTTCTGAGTTCAGTGCGGCGGCCGTTCGTAATGCCAAGGTGGCCTTGCTCCGCTCCATTTCTCCCCTGACATCCGACCGGGTGGCAGTAGGGCAATATGGGGCCGCCCCGCATGGTCAGCAGACGGCCTACCGCGACGCACCCAATGTTCCTGCCGATTCCATAACACCCACCTATGCCGCCGCTGTGCTTCAGATCAATAATCCCCGATGGCAGGGGGTTCCCTTTTACGTGGAGGCAGGTAAGGCGTTAGAGCATAAAATCAATGAAGTGAGGATTAGATTCCGGGGTGTTTCCGCGGGGCTTTTCATGAAAACCGGGGCGGCCCTCCAGCCCAATGAGTTAATTATCCGCATTCAGCCTGATGAGGCAATTATACTCAAAATCATGAATAAACTGCCTGGGTTGGGGCTCGAATTGGTGGCGACCGAGCTCAACCTGCGCTATCAGGCGGCCTTCTCGGGATTGATTCCGGATGCCTATGAATGCCTGCTTCTGGATGTGATTAAAGGGGACCGCAGCTTGTTTATCCGGGCGGACGAACTGGCGGCTGCCTGGGATGTGTTTACCCCCGTGTTGCAGCAGATGGAGTCTGAACGCCTGGATCCCGAAATATATCCGTATGGATCTGCGGGACCGCTAGCCGCGAAAGCGCTTGCCCGTGCCTATGGCTTCCCGGAGTCTTGAGGCGTTCTTCCGGTTCACTCAAGGGCCGTAGCCGGAACCCATCCGGACCCGGCCGGGCTGGACACGGAAATCCAGTTTTCATGGGTAGCCCCGGTGAATACCGTAGCGCCAGGCTTCAAGGGGAAGAGCTTTATCGAGGACTCCGATGGGGCTAACCATACCGGAATGTCGCTCTCCCCGATCACTTTCCTTTTGTTTTCCTGTTTGAGGCGATGGGTGAAGCGGTCCCGAATAGAGGCGCGCCCTATGTCTGTTGGCGGCTCAATGCGGTGTGGGGTGACGGTGTTGGAGGGAGTGGCATTCATCGTATAGATTGACTGGGCGGGTGTGTGTTCAGCCTGGTAGTGGAGCGGGAAAGGCCCCGCGCGAAGGGTCTCGTATCGCAGGCTCCGGGTGTCAAAATAACTCAGCGTGCAGGAAGGAATGGCGGTGAGGGTGATATGGCTCGGAACAAGGGTCTGGGTGAATACATGGCGTTCAGGCGTGTTGTCACTTTTGACAGGTTTCAGTTCGTATACTTTCAGGTCAGCGCCCGGCTTAATGACCGGCTTCAGGTAGGTGTCCGGTAATAAATCCCCCTCAATGGTGAAGGTGACGGTTATTAAATCACCCAGGGCAATGGTGAGGGGGGTAGGAATGGCCGTAAACGTAAAGCGTCCCACAAGTCCGGAAAAATCCTTTGGGCGGCCCGTTTCGGGGAGCGGCTGGATGCTGATCACCTTGGTCTCGACGGGGATACTGGCGGGACGCCGTGATTCCTGCATCATGAAAAAAGAGCGGGTGGTTTGGATAAATGTCCCGGTAAGTCGTGGGGACAGGGTGACCGATCCGGCCTTGGGGGCTCGCGCCCAAGCGCGGTACTTCCTGACCTCATAGGATAACCCGTCAAGTGTGACGGTTTCACGGGGGAGTTCTTGAAAGGGGTAGAGCTGTAACTGGTCGGGGGCAGGAAGGGCGTCGATCGAGATCTCGGGGGCCAGCGTTTCTCCGGTGACATGGATGGCCATGGTGAGCTGGAAGGCCTCGCCCGCATGCAGGGGCGTCCGATCGGCAGAAAAACGGGCAAAGAGCGGGGGCGTGGCCAAGGCGGGCAGGCAGAGGGAGACGCAAAGCGAGACCCAGGTCAGGGTTTTTCCTAATATCTGGTCAAATCGGTTCATGTACGGCATAATCCATACTTCGTTTATCGGTGTCAATGAGGAGAATGACGGATATGATTTTGTATGTGATAATGGAAACGGCGGAAAAGTATCTCACGGGTAACTGGCATCGTCCGCGGTTGACTCTGGAGGAAACGGCCGGTGACAACTGTTTAATGATCCATTACAAGCAGCTGAATATGCGGATGTTGTCGCAACTTCGACCAAGAGCGATTGTTTATAGCGGGGCCTCGACGCCCTTTGAGGATTATGATGTCCGGCAAACACGGAATTATCGGAGCGTGGTGATGACCTCTCAGATTCCCCAATTGGGCATTTGCGGGGGACATCAACTGGCGGCAGAGTTCTTCGGGTGTACAGTGGGGACCATGCACTCGGTCCGCGAAGATGAGGCCGATCATAACCCGAAATATCACCCGGGCGAATACAAGGAGTGGGGAATCTACCCGGTGACCATATTACACAAGGATCCCTTGTTCGCCGGCCTTGGGAAAGTCATCAGGGTTCAGCAGTTCCACCGGAGCGAGATCAAGCAGGTCGGGCGGGATCTCGAGGTGTTGGCCAGCAGTCCGGCCTGTCAGGTTCAGGCGTTCCGGCACCGGGCCCTGCCGTTCTATGGCGTTCAGTTCCATCCTGAGGAGGCGTGTGAAGGGTATCCTGATGGATTTAAGATCCTGCGCAATTTCTTTAAATGGGCGAAGGCTCACCGGAAGTAACGAGTTTTAAAAAAAAAGACTTTAGACAGGATTTGTGGAATAAGTCATAATAACGCTCGAATCTTGCGGATATCCTGGCAGAGATAAGGACGAGTCATGAACGAATCATTAAAATTAAGACAAAGTATTACCGACGCGCGGCGAGTGGTGGTCAAGATCGGCAGTCGCGTATTGGTACAAAAAACGGGGCGTCCTGAGCAGCGGCGAATCAGGGGGTTGGTTGCCGAAATGGCTAAACTCCGCCAGACGGGTGTGGAGGTCCTTCTCGTGACGTCCGGAGCCATTGGGGCGGGAATGGAGGCTTTGGGAATGGCATTACGGCCGACGGAATTGCCGGATCTGCAGATGGCGGCAGCCGTGGGCCAAAGCCGGTTGATGGCCACTTACGACAAATTATTTTCAAAAAAGCGCTGCAAAGTCGGGCAAGTATTGCTGACTCACGATGACTTCAACCATAAAATTCGGCAGACGAATGCCCGGCGTACCATCGAAAATATGCTGCGGCACAAGGTCATTCCGATCGTGAATGAAAATGATGTGGTCGCTGACGAGGAAATCCGGGCGGATATCAAGCTGGGTGATAATGATTTTATGGCCTCTCTGGTGGTTCGGATGATCCGTGCTGATCTTTTGATTATTTTGAGTACGGTGGACGGGCTTCGGGCTCCTACGGCTAAGGGTGGTACCCGGCGCGTTCCTTTTCTGGAGCGGGTGGATAAGAAGACGCTGGCACTGGTAACGGGGCAGAAAAATGCCCTTTCCAAGGGCGGTATGGGCTCCAAACTTCGCGCCGCCAAACTGGCAGCCCAGGCCGGTTGCCATGTCGTGATTGCCGATGGGCGGAAATCGGGGAATATCACCCGTGTGGTTCAAGGGGCTGATGTGGGGACTTTTGTGGTGGCGTCACTGTAAGTATTGAGAAGGTGGTATCTATGGGGCTTCATGAAGAGATGGTGGCGATGGGGCAGAAAGCGGTGATCGCGTCACGAGGGTTGGCACGGCTGTCCTCCAGGAAGAAGACCGCCATCCTGTTGGCGATGGCCGATGAGGTGGAGGCCCAGCGCGATTTAATCAAAAAAGCGAATACGCTGGATATGGCCGCCGCCAAAGCGGCCGGGCTGGCGGATGCGTTGATGGATCGCCTCGCCCTGACCGATTCCCGCATCAATCACATGGCCAGAAGTCTACGTGAAGTGGCGGGCCTGAAGGACCCGGTGGGAGCGGTGATCAGTCGCTGGATCCGGCCGAATGGGCTGGAGATTGTTAAAGTCCGGGTTCCGATTGGTGTGATAGCGATCATTTATGAAGCTCGCCCGAATGTGACTTCCGATGCCGCCGGATTGTGCTTTAAAACGTCTAATGCGGTCATCTTGCGGGGGGGGAAGGAATCCCTCCAGTCCAATGGGACGATTGTGCAGGCCTTGCAGGCAGGAGGGGCAAAGGCCGGACTCCCTGAAAATGCTATCCAATGGGTCCCGACGACCGATCGTGAAGCCGTTAAGGAGTTGGTGCAATTGGAAGGGTTGGTCGATCTGGCCATCCCGCGCGGGGGCGAGGCCCTCATCCGTGCCGTGGTCGAGCAGGCGCGCATCCCCGTGATCAAGCACTACAAGGGGGTCTGTCATACCTATGTAGACCAGGCGGCTGATCTGGATAAAGCGCTTAAAATTTGTGAAAATGCAAAGTGTCAGCGTCCGGGCGTATGCAACGCCATGGAAACCCTGCTGGTTCACGAGGCGGTCGCCACCCGGTTTTTACCGCTCATCGCCCAACGGCTCGGGGTTGAACTGAAGGTTGAACTTCGCGGGGACGAGGCGTCACGTGCCATCGTGCCGGCCATGAAGCTGGCCACCGAGGCGGATTGGTATGCGGAATATCTGGATCTGGTGCTGGCCGTCAAAGTGGTCCCTTCGGTGAAGGCCGCCATCGAGCACATCAACAAATATGGTTCCAATCATTCGGATGCCATCATTTCAGAGTGCGAGGAAGCCCAGAAGGAATTCACCCATGATGTGGGATCTGCGGTGGTTTATGTGAATGCCTCCACGCGGTTTACGGATGGAGCTGAATTCGGTATGGGGGCGGAGATTGGGATCAGTACCGACAAGCTTCACTGTCGCGGCCCTATGGGCCTTGAGGAATTGACGACGTATAAATATATCATCACCGGTGATGGCCAGATCCGGGAGTGATCAGCGTGCGATGCATGACGCGTTCAAATTGACGCATCATGACGGCGCGGACTTCAGCCATGGTGGGGCACGTGTCCCCCAGTATCTGCCGTAAGGACGTGACCTTCTCGCCGTGGAGCCCGCAGGGGACGATCGCGTCAAACCCGCCCATGTCCATGTCAACATTAAAGCTCATGCCATGGGAGGATACCCACTTTTTAAACCGGATACCAATGGCGGCCATTTTGCCCTGATCGGTCCAGACGCCTGTTTTGCCCTTCCGGCGAAAGGCATTTACGCAAAAGGCATCGGCGGTCAGAATGGCGATCTCCTCCAGTTTTCCGACAAACGCATGGACGTCGGCTTCGGGGCCTGTCAGCTTCATGATGGGGTAGAGAATGAGTTGTCCCGGTCCATGATAAGTGACATCCCCGCCTCTGGGGGTTTCGAACATCTCAATTCCGCGTCGTGCCAGCAATTCGGGTGAGAGTAGCAGATGTTCACTTTTCGACCGGACTCCCCGTGTGATCACCGGGGTATGTTCCAGCAGGATCAGCTGATCGGGGATCGTGTCGGCCTGACGTTCGGTCACCCACTGCTCCTGGAGGCGAAGCCCTTCAGAATAGGGAAGCGGCCGTGTGAAGAGGATGAGCTGCGTCTCCATGAGTGTTACCATGCGCGCTTGACAGTATATTCCGCTAACGCAATCAAGGGGGTGGGATCCCCGGCCAGCGACCGGATGGCGTCTGCGGCCCGGGTAACCAGTGCGTCAGCCTTTTTGCGGCTGGCATCCAATCCGTGAACGGCCACATAGGTCAGTTTTTTCAATGCTTCATCGTTGCCGACCGGTT
>JBIKMI010000068.1:0-11292 GCA_044359285.1 Kiritimatiellia bacterium | reverse complement strand
CGGGGCGTGCGGTGACAGGGCGTCACGCGGTGCCGCGAGCACACTCGCCATGTAGTCAAGGATCTGCATGCGTGCGACCCGGCACTTTTCAAAGGCCGCTTCCACCAGGTTCCATTCCAGACCGCGGATTTTGAGGTCCAGTTGGAAGCCGGTGATGCCCTTGCGGGTACCGCCCACCTTGAAGTCCATATCGCCGCAATGATCCTCGTCCCCGAGAATATCCACGACCAGCTTGGCTTTGCCGGGCGCCGTGAACAATCCGCAGGAGATTCCGGCCACCGGGCTGGTGATCGGGACGCCTGCATCCATCAACGCCAGGGTGCCTACGCAGATGCTGGCCATGGAGCTGGACCCATTCGAGCCCATAATGTCGGAGAGCAGACGAACGGTGTAGGGATAGTTCTGAGGAATGACTTCGGCCAGGGAGCGTTCCGCGAGATTGCCGTGTCCGATTTCCCGGCGACCGGGAGCTCCGAAGCGGCCGGTCTCGCCGACGCTGTAGGGCGGGAAGTTATAGTGCAACATGAAGGCCTTGGACGTGGGGCCACCGGTGATGGCGTCCATATCCTGCGCGTCCTTGTTGGTGCCGAGGGTAACGGTGCCCAGGGCGTGTGTTTCGCCGCGGCCAAAGAAGGCCGAGCCGTGCACGCGCGGAAGCAACCCGACTTTGGCGAACAACGGGCGCACATCATTCTCGCCGCGTCCATCGATACGCTTGCCGCGTTCCAGGACGTTTTCGCGGACCACGGCGATGCTCAGTTCATCCATGGTGGCGCGCAACTGTTCCTTGGTGATGGCAGGGAAGGCCTCGGTCAGCTTGGCCTTGAGGACCTCCTTGATTTTGGCGACCGCGGAATTGCGGGCCTGCTTGCCGGCGATCAGGTAAGCCTGTGCCAGATCGGTGGCTGCGATTTTACGCGCGGCGTCAATCAGGGTGGTGTCTGCGGGCGGCTCGACAATCACTTTTTCGGGAAGGCCGGCCAACCGGCGCAACTCAAGCTGGGCGTCAATCAGTTTCACGCACTGTTCGTGTGCGAACCGCATGGCCGCGATGAGATCAGCCTCTGAAAGTTCCTTGGCATCCCCCTCGATCATGGTCGGGGTATTGCGATTGCCGGCATACACCAGGTCCAGATCGCTCTGCTCGCGCTCCAGGACGGTGGGGTTTGCCACAAACTTGCCATTCACGCGACCCACGCGCACTCCGGCGATGGGGCCGTGGAAGGCCAGGTCCGAAAGCGTCAAGGCGGTGCTGGCCCCTACGATATTCAGGATGTCCGCCGCATTTTCGCCGTCAGCGGAGAGCAGGGTGCCCACCAGCTGAACATCATTGCGGTAGCTCTCGGAAAAGAGCGGCCGGATGGGGCGGTCCGTGAAGCGGGCGGCCAGGATCTCGTTTTCAGAGGGGCGGCTTTCGCGCTTGAAAAATCCGCCCGGGAACTTGCCGGCCGCGGAGAACCGTTCCCGATATTCCACCTGAAGCGGGAAATAATCAATGCCTTCACGGGGGGATTCCGAGGCGCAGGCGGTTGAAAGGATGATTGTGTCACCGAGACGAACCGTTGCGGCACCTTTAGCTTGAAGGGCCAGCAGGCCGGTTTCAAGGGTGATCACTTTGTCGCCAATGGCGACGGATACTGATACTTCTTTCATGATGTCTTTCTGGAAATGAGATTACAAATAACCAATGCGGTGTTGTGCCGGGCACACACCGGAAAGGTCATTGATTGCTTGCCGAATGGCATTACCGACGAAGTTTAAGACGTTTGATGACGTCCTGGTAAAGGCCTTCGTCCTTGCTCTTCATGTAGTTGAGCAAACGGCGACGTGAACTTACCATTTTAAGCAGACCATAACGGGAGCTATGATCCTTTTTATGGAGTTTCAGGTGCTCAGTGAGCTCCTCAATCCGGCGTGTTAACAACGCGACCTGAACTTCAGATGAACCGGTATCTTTTCCGTGTCTCCGAAACTCCTTCTGTACTGTGCTCTTCGCTTGAGAATCCATACTGTATGTGAGCCCTGTTCCCTTTCTGTGTCCTAATTAATACTCTTATTTGTTGGTGACACTATAAGGTCGGGGTGCCACTTTTGTAAAGTCCTGATCCATAATTTATTTAAGGAAGGGGAACTCAGTATCCGGCGTGCCCGGATGATGTCCTGGCGGATCTGCCGGGTAAGTGTTGTGAGATCGGGGAACATTTTCTCATTCCTGAGTTTGCGCAGGAAGAAGACCTCCAGCGGGCGGCTGTAGAGGCTTTGCTTCGTGTCGAACAGATGGACTTCAACCAAGGGTTTTTTGACGGGTGCAATGGTGGGATGGATCCCGAAATTAACAATACCCGGGAAGGCCTGCTTGTTGAAAACAGCTTGAATGGCATAAATCCCGGTGGGCGGGTGCGCTTCATTGCTGGGATCGAGGTTGGCGGTGGGATAACCGATGGTTCGTCCGATGTGATTCCCGTGCTGGACCGTTCCCAGAATGCTATAGGGGCGCCCGAGCAGGGCCGTGGATTCCGCCAGTTTGCCAGTGCTGACGCTATGGCGGATCCGTGTGCTGGAAATGGGGCGTCCCCCGCGGCAGATGGCCTCGATTTGATGAATGGCTATTCCCCTGGGCTGGGCCCATTCGGCCATCATCTGGTGGTCGCCCCGGCCCTTATGCCCGAAACGCCAGTCATGTCCCATGAAAATCGCGGCGAGGGTGGGGATATCGCGTTCAAGTCTCTTGAGGAAGGCGGCTGCGTCAATTCCGGCAAAGCGGCGGTTAAACGGGATCAGGATGCACCCGTCCAAACCCACTTGCTTAAGGAGTTGCAGTTTATGAGGGGAGGTGGTGAGGATGCGGGGGGCAGCGTCGGGATTCAAGATCTTCAGGGGGTGGGGATCGAACGTCATGACCCAGGCTTCTCCGCCTATTTTGCGGGCATGGGCCATCGTCTGCCGCAGGACGTTCTGATGGCCGACATGGACCCCGTCGAAAAAGCCGACCGCGAGGCAGATGGGCCGCTTTCGCTGGCGCATTTCGGACATATGGTGAGCGATTTTCATCTCAGGCGTCCTGAATCACACCCCCGAGCGTATGGAGGGGCAGCACGACATTCAGCAGATCGACTTGTTGCATGGCAAGTAATGTGTCCAGGGGCACGGCCTGTTGTATCACGTAGCCGGCTGATTCCGTCCGGCGCAGCTGTGAAAGATGGGCGCCCACGCCCAGTGCTTCGCCGATATCGTGGCAGAGCGTCCGCACATAGGTCCCCTTGCTGCAGCGCAACACAAATGTGCCGGAAGGGGAGGTGAAGTCATTCAGTTTGAATTCATAGAGGTGGATAAAGCGGGGCTTGCGCTCCACCTCTTCACCCTGCCGGGCGAGCTTGTAAAGGGGAACCCCTGCCATTTTGATGGCGGAGACCATGGGCGGGGTTTGAAACATATCCCCTTTGAATTTCGCAATGGCCTCTTCCAGCTGGGTGCGGGTGATGCCGGAAGCATCCGCCTCTTTCAGGACTTTCCCCTGCGCATCTTGAGAGTCCGTAGTGATGCCAAGGGTAATCGTGCCTTCATAGGTCTTGTCGGAAGACATGAAACGATTGGATACCCGCGTTCCGCGGCCCAGCAGGATGACGAGCAGGCCGGTGGCGGCCGGATCAAGAGTGCCGCCATGGCCGACTTTTTTAAGATTGAAATGCCGGCGTATTTTATGGACGACATCGTGCGAGGTCATCCCTGTCGGTTTGTCGACCAACAGGATTCCATCAAAGGGGTCAGTACGGTTCATAGGGGGTCCGTGGTGCCTGGGAGATCCGGATCGGCAGGGGATTCGGCGGGGGCGGGGATTTTAGCCAGGATATCCAGCACCCGGTCGCCCTGCTCGATGGAGGTATCCAGGACAAAGGTCAGGCGCGGAGTGTATTTCAGAATGACGGCTTTGGCCACTTCGGACTGTACCTCGGCGTGCAAATGCTGGAGATGGCGCAGGATCTTGCGTCGCTCGTGCTCATGGCCCCGGATGGAGACCAGGACACGGGCATCATGGAGATCAGGGCTCACAATCACGTGAGTCACGGTCATGGCCGACATATCGAACTCCGTCTGGTCGATCAGCCGGTAAAGGACCCCGCTGATTTCACGACGAAGGAGTTCGTTAATTCTGATCAGTCGATCGGTCTTCATAAGTCGCCTACCCCGGATTACAGGGTTTGAGCGATGCGCTCAACTTCATAGAACTCAAGTACGTCGCCTTCAGCAAAGGCAGTGAAGTGGTCCAGCCGGATTCCGCATTCCTGGCTCTCCTTGACCTCGCTGACATCGTTCTGGAAACGGCGCAGGGAGTTGATGCCGCCTTCGAAAAGGACGGTGCCCTGGCGCTTGACCCTTACCTTGAAACGGGAGGTGATGCGTCCGCTCATGCACATACAGCCGGCGATCACGTCGCCCTTGGACATGGAGAAGACCTGCTTGACTTCTGCCGTCCCCGTCATCTTTTCGCGGAGGATCGGGCTCAGCAGGCCAGCCATGGCTTCACGTACCTGGTCAATCAGTTCGTAGATAATGCTGTGGAGCCGGACTTCGACGCCTTCCTTTTTCGCCAACTTGCTGGCATTTTCATCCAGAGCCACATGGAATCCGACGACAATGGCATCACAGGCGGCGGCCAGAAGGATGTCATTGGCTGAAATGGTGCCCACGCCTCCCAGAATGGTGTGGATGGACACCTTGTCGCTATTGATCTGCTTGAGGGCAAAGTCGATGGCTTCCAGGGAACCCTGAACATCCGACTTGATCAATAACTTGATTTCCAGACGGTCCTTGTTCTCTTTCAATTGATCGAAGAGGGTATTGAGTGAGGCGCGTTTGGGCGCGGTAAGCTGGGCCAGCTTGTTTTTAGCCTGGCACGCTTCAGCGGCCGTGCGGGCCGCGCGGTCCGTGGCGATGATTTCAAACGGGCCCCCGGCATCCGGTACGCCGGACAATCCGAGACATTTGACCGGCGTGGAGGCATCGGCTGACTTCACCTTGACCCCGTGGTCATTGATGAGGGCGCGAACCCGGCCCCAATGCGGGCCGCACAGGATCACATCCCCGACATTCAGGGTCCCGTTGGTCACCAACAGGTTGGCCGTCGGGCCCATACCCGATTCCAACTGGGATTCAATCACAAATCCCTTGGCGGGCTGATTGGGATTGGTTTTCAATTCCATGATTTCCGCCTGAAGCAGAATCATTTCAAGCAATTCGGGGACGCCTGCACCGGTCATGGCGCTGACGTGGCAGCAGATGGTTTTTCCGCCCCAGTCTTCTGGTGTCATATTCATGCCCGCCAGTTGTTTTTTGACCTTATCGGGATTCGCGGTGGGCAGGTCCATCTTGTTGATGGCGACAATGATGGGCACATCAGCCGCCTGGGCATGCTTGATCGCTTCCAGGGTTTGAGGCATGAGCCCGTCCCCTGCATCCACCACGATGATGGCAATATCCGTCATGTTGGCGCCGCGCGCCCGCATGGCGCTAAAGGCGGCATGGCCGGGGGTGTCCAGGAAGGTAATGCTCTTCTCGCCCACCTGAACGGTGGAGGCCCCGATATGCTGGGTAATTCCGCCGGATTCCCCTTTGGCAATGCTGGTGTTGCGGATCCGGTCCAGTAGCGACGTTTTGCCATGATCCACATGGCCCAGAACCGTCACTACGGGGGGGCGATGGGTTTTGACAACGGCCTTGATCTCCTGGATGACGTCCTCTTCGGTTTTGACTTTGACCAGCGGTTTGTGCTCGATTTTTTTCTCGCGCTCCACGGTGAAGCCGTGCTTTTCGGCCACGCGGGCGGCATCCTTAATGTCAATCTGCTCATTAATGGAGGCCAAGACGTTCAGGCGCATCAACTCGGCAATCAACTGGTTGGGCCGCACTCCCAGAAATCCAGCGAGCTCACGGACCACGATCGGGCCCTTGAGGATAATAACTTTACTACCCTCTGCAGGCACTTCCACTGGAGGAGCAGGAGGAGTCACTTTGACCGGCTCCACAGCGGGCGGCCCGGCCTTTTTCTCGATAACGGGGGCAGGGGCGGGGGTGGGGACAACCTTGGGGGTCGCTATTGGAGCCTCCGGCGGGGTGGTAACCGCCTTGGGGGCGGGAGTACTCGGGGCGACCGGCGTGACAGAGGCCGGCTTGGCGGCCGCCTTCACCTTGGCAACCACCTCAGCCTCCAGTGTGCTCATATGGTTCTTGGCCGGCAGGCCCATGGCCGCTAACTGATCCAGTATGTCTTTACTGTGGATCCCTAATTCCTTGGCTAATTCATGAATTCTCATGGGCTATTCGATGTTCTCCTGTACGGCTGGCTGTGCGGCGGCAGCTGCTTCGTAGATGGTTTTGGCTGTTGCCGGGTCGAATTCACCAGTCGCTTCAAGGTCGGCCACTTCCGCAGCCAGAATTCCCTCAATATTCAGGAATCCTGCCTGAACCAGTTTCTCCGCATTCGCACGCCCGATACCGGGTATGGCGGCCAATTCACAAACGGCTTTCGCCACCTTCTCCTCGAACGTAATATTACCTTCATCCTTCTGGACATCAATTTTCCAGCCTGTCAGCTTGGAGGAAAGCCGGACATTCTGGCCACGTTTGCCAATGGCAAGAGATAATTGATCCGCCTCGGTCGTGACATGAATGACACGCGGCTTGTCCGGGTCAATTTCGACTTTTGACAGCTTGGCCGGGGAGAGGGCATTGGTCACATAGGTCTTGACGTCATCGCTGAAGCGGACAATGTCGATCTTTTCGCCGGACAGCTCACGGACGATATTTTTGACACGCACGCCACGCATGCCGACGCAGGCCCCGACAGGATCCACCTTGGAGTCACGCGACATGACGGCAATCTTTGTCCGGAACCCGGCTTCGCGGGCAATGCCCTTGATTTCGACCGTGTTATCGGCGATTTCAGCCACTTCCAGCTGGAATAAGCGCCGGAGAAAGTCAGGGTGACTGCGGGATAGCATGATGCCAGGTCCCGAAGCATTATCCTGCACCGACAACACCAGGGCGCGAATCTGGTCGCCAATCTGGTACATTTCGGTGGAGATACGCTCTTTGGATGACAAAATCGCTTCCGCACGGCCCAGATCAACCACAATATCGTTGCGCTCAAAGCGGCGGATGGTCCCGCTGACGATGTCATTCACCCGATCCCGGTACTCTTCAAAAACAATATTACGCTCAGCTTGCCGGATTTTCTGCAAAATGGCCTGTTTAGCGGTTTGGGCCGCAATACGGCCGAAGTTTTTGGGTGTTATCTCGATCTCAACATTGTCCCCAAGCTGGGCATCCGGCTTTACGCGGCGTGCGCCAGTGAGAGTGATTTCGTCATGGGGATTATCAACCTTTGCGACTACGAGTACTGTTGCGAAAGCCTTGATATCACAGGTCTTACGATCCATGTGGATACGCACATTCTTGGCGGGACCCACACTTTTACGGGAGGCTGTCAGCAAGGCGCTCTCAACGGTGAGAAAAAGTGTCTCCCTGTCAATGCCTCGTTCTTTTTCAAGATAACTTAATACCGATGATAATTCACCATTCATAGATACACCTCACCCCAGAATTAGATACCCGCCAATACATAAAAGAGTGGGACAAGCCCACTCTTGCATAATACCCTTTTCGACAAGCCAGAGAATATAACCATCGCACCGGCCAGGGTCAAGCATTTTGACAAAACCGCGATAAAAAAAGGCCGGGGGGTATCCCCGGCCTTATCACCATCAACGAAACTGGTAAATTACCAGCGGCGTTCGCGGCTCTCGAAACCACCTTCGCGGCGACCACCACCACCACCGCCACCACCTTCGGCGCGCGGACGGGCCTCATTGACCTTCATTTTGCGACCACCTGCATCTTTGTCGTTCAAAGAATCGATGGCGTTCTGTGCCGCGGCACTGTCGGGCATGACGACAAAGCCAAAGCCCTTTGAACGGCCGGTTTCGCGGTCCTGAATGATGTTGACGGATTCCACAACCCCGTACTGTTCGAACTGGGCTTTAAGATCATCTTGAGTCGTCTGATACGGCAGATTTCCAACGTAAATATTCACTGTTCTATACTCCAAAAAATAAAAACTTTTCAAAAACACTTCTAAAACAAAAAACACAACAAAAATTACTCTATTCGGTCACCTTCCTGCCCGTTCACCTCCGTAAATCACCAGACCGCATATCGGTCCACAGCGGCAAAAGGTATAGCATTCCCATTTTGTCTGCAACATAAATTACAGCGGAAATAGGCCAGGGGATGAGAGTGAACGTTCTGGACAGAATCCGTTCTTCCAAGCAGGATAAGCGGATATGCGCGAGACAGAAACATGGATGGTAGACGGGTTGGGGGCCCTGCGTGAAGGGGGGCTGGAACGGTCATTGGTGGCCTATGCGGATACCGGGGCCACGGTCAGGGCCGGCTCAAAGTCGCTTGTGAACTTTTCGAGCAATGATTATCTCGGTCTTGCCCGGCATCCCGTCGTTCTTGCCGCCGTGGCGGAGGCGGTGCAGTCGTATGGAGCCGGGGCGACCGCATCACGACTGGTCGCCGGGACGCTGCCCTGTCACGAGGCGCTTGAGTCGCAGTTGGCGGCGCTCAAGGGCTATCCCGCCGCCCTGGTATTCGGGAGCGGATATGCCGCGAATGTGGGAATCATCAGCGCGTTGGTGGGGCGTGACGATCATATCTTCATTGACCGGCTGGCGCATGCCAGCCTGGTGGATGCCGCGGTGCTGAGTCGGGCCAAAGTGCATCGGTTTGCGCATAATGACCCTGACGCGTTCCGCAGGGCGCTTCACGCCTGTGCGATGGGGGGAAAGCGGTTGCTGGTGACGGAATCGGTGTTCAGCATGGATGGCGATGTGGCGCCGATCGCCACCCTGGCGGCGCTGGCCGAAGCGGGCGGGGCCATGGTGCTGGTGGATGAAGCGCATGCCACGGGGGTCTTCGGACCCAAGGGGGCGGGCCTGATCCGGCAGGCGGGGGTGGAGTCGCAGGTGAATTGTTCCATGGGGACGCTGAGCAAGGCGTTGGGGGGCTATGGCGGGTTTGTTGCCTGTTCCGCAGAAATGCGCCGCTGGTTGATTCACAAGGCGCGTTCCTTCATTTATTCCACGGCGTTACCGCCGGCCATGGTCGGAGCGGCGCTGGGCGCCCTTGAGTGTCTGCGGGCTGACCCCGGAATGGGGCGTCGGTTGCTGGACCAGGCGGCCCTGTTCCGGACGCGTCTGCAGGAGCTCGGGTTGGATACCGGCCCATCGGAAAGTCAGATTATCCCCGTGCTGGTAGGGGATAACGACCGGGCCGTGCGGCTCCACCGCCGATTGGTGGAGCAAGGAGTGCTGGCGGTCGCCATCCGCCCCCCTACGGTTCCCCAAGGCACGGCCCGCTTACGGCTTTCGGTGAGATTGGATCACTCGCCTGAGGTGTTAAACCGGGTGGCGGGCCTGATCGCGGAAGCCGCCCGATGTGAAGGAGTGATTTCATGACGGCGGTGGCCAGAAACTTCTCCCGCGCGGCACAGACCTATGAGCGGGGCGCCGCCCTGCACCGGCATGTGGCGGCGCGTCTGATCGGAACCCTGCCGGAGCCCGCGCGGTCGGGGCTCAACCGTATTCTTGAGGTCGGCTGTGGCTCAGGCGTGTTGACCGAGCCGCTCCGCCAACGGTATCCGGAGGCCACGCTCTGCCTGCTCGACGTGGCGGAGGGCATGGTCGCTTCTGTGCGTGAGCGCTGGGGCCGGGATCCCCGGATGGAGTTTGTGGTGGCGGACGTCCGGGAGTTTCTTTCGCCACAGCCGTTTGATCTCATTGTAAGCAGCTCGGCGCTGCATTGGGCCACGCCGCTGGACCTGACGCTGACCCATTTGCGGCGGCAGTTGTCGCTGGACGGGCAATGTTGTGCCGCGTTGATGATTGATGGAACCCTGGGTGAACTTCATGCGTTACGGCGCCACGTGGCCCCGGGTAAGCCCCCCATGGGCCGCTTGCCCACCGGCGAGGAAGTGCTGAGAGCCGCCACGACCGCCGGGTTTACGGTTGTGGCCAGCGCGGAGGAGCGTATCCAGACCCACTACCATTCCACCGATGACTTCCTCTCCACCCTTCATGCCCAGGGATTGACCGGTGGTGCCGTTTCTCGCGCCGCGGTCGCCCTTTCGCGGACCGAGTTAAAGCGGTTACGCCGTGAGTATGATGTGGCGTTCCGCGATCATGGGGATGGCGTCTACGCCACCTTTGTGGTGCTCTATGTCCAGCTCTCGCCCTCCTGATGCTGTGAACTCACCCGGGTGCCGTGTCGCACGGATGAGAATCCCGTGAAATTGAGAGTGAGCCATTCATTGGGAAATTTTTCATTTCCTTTCTCCCGGCACAGCTGATGCTTTAGCATTATTCAACCACAGGAGGCTCTCATGAAAACATTAGTTGCGATGGTAATGGCGGCGGGAATGACGTTGAGCGGGTATGGGCAGGCCGTGTTATCGGACATTGTAACCTATGAGGCCTGGGTGATGGATGACGCGTCCAGTCAGGTATTGGCCTCTGCTGGTCCCTGGGTCTGGCAGGATCTGGCTCCTCAGGAATTGGCAGGCAATATTGAAGGCAACGCACGAACCATTGTGGTCAAATGCCGGAATGCGGCCGGGCAGACAATCTTTGGAGGAACGCTCGCCGGGGTGGATCTGTTCGCCCCGTTCAGCCCCTTTGGCCCGTCTCTTCCCGGAGCCTTGTCGTTGGTGTTCCTGCCGGATAACTACACGGTGGCGGTGTATCTGAATGGACAGGAGTTCATCGGCGAGATGTTGATGTTGCCGGCAGAGGATGATCCGCCCCCGGGGCCGGTCACTTTAGCCGTGTCGATTGATATCAAGCCCGGGTCAGTGAAGAATCCCTTTAATGTGAAGTCCTGCGGGAAGTTGCCCGTAGCCATTCTGGGCTCTGCCGAGTTGGATGTCCGCGCCATTGATCTGGCTTCCCTTAAGCTGGCGACCCTCGCGCCCGTGGGCCATTTCGCCTGCGATATTCAAGGGGATGGCGCATTGGATCTGGTGCTCCTTTTCCAGGATAAGGCGGTGGCCGCCTTGGTCCCGAATGCCGTAGATGATGAAGTGGTCGGGCTTACGCTCACCGGTGCGTTGGCTGATGGCACGCTGATTACCGGCATCGATTCCATTACACTTCAGGCCCCGAAACCGCTACAGCCTTGGCGGCCTTTCAGGACGCCAGTATTTATGCCCCCACAAATGTGCGGGCATTCCGGAAC
>JBIKMI010000329.1:0-3040 GCA_044359285.1 Kiritimatiellia bacterium | reverse complement strand
CGAACTCACCCGCATGCTCTCCGGCGGCGTGCTCATGGACTCGACCGCCCTCGCGGTGCTGGAGGCGCGCGGCCTGGCGCACCTGACCGGCGTGCGCCTGGCCAAGCGGCTGGACAACGGCATGATGGAGCGCTTCACCGCCGAGGCGCTCAATGGTTCCTCGGCCGGGCAGCTGCGCGACGCCCGCATCGAGTTCTGGGGCGATGCCACCGGCCTGGCCGATGTCCTGGAGCCGGTCGCGGGCGGCGTTCGCACCCTGGCGACGCTGGAGGACTACTTCTACCGGCCGCAGGGGACGTGCATGACGGCGTTCGAGAACGAGCTTGGCGGCCGGGTGGTGGTCATGGGCTATGCGCCGTGGATCTTCCTGCACTCTGTGGGCAAGCGCCTGCAACTGCAGAATGTGGCGGACTGGCTCTCGCGGGGCGCCATGCCGGTGCGGGTGGACGAGACGGTGCCGCTGCTGTCCGTCGTCCGCCTGTCCGCTGACCGGCAGCGAGGCGCCGTGTTGCTGCTGAACGCCGGCATGGATGAGATCCGTGAGGCGACGGTCCACCTGCGCGTGGCCGCGCGGCGCGGCCGTCTGCTGACCATTGGTCAGCCGGAGCGAGAAGTGGAGCTGCAACCGGAGGGGACAGGAGGCTGCCTTACCTTAAGGGATATTCCGCCCTGGGGCTTCCGGATGCTCCTGTGGGATGACACACCGGACGGCAGGAGGGCTTGATATGGTTGAATTGATGCAAGACTTGCAGCACGCTGCCGTTCCCGCTGGCGGATTGCGATTGTACTGGCTGGGACAGGCCGGATTCGCCTTTCGCACAGCAACCGGGAAACGGATTTTTCTGGATCCGTACCTCTCCGACGCCTGCGAAAGGTTGCACGGGTTTAAACGCCTGTCGCTGCCGGCCCTGCGCATGGAAGAGGTCAGGGCGGACTGGGTGATCCTGACCCACGAGCACACTGACCATCTGGATCCCGATGCCATTCCCGTGATTGCGCGAAACAACCCGGGCTGCCGGTTCGCCGGTCCTGAGGGTTGCGTGGCCGGCCTGGAGCAGGCGGGCGTACCGGCGGAACGCCGGGTCGTGCTGGAACCCAATCGGCGACACGACCTGGGCGACCTGGTGGTCCACACGGTCCCCGCGGACCACGGCGACATTTCGCCGAGTGCCCTGGCGCTGATCCTGGAATTCGGCGGTGTGCGGGTGATGGCGACCGGCGACTCGTCGTGGCGGCCGGTTCTGTTCAAGCCGCTGTACGACCTGAAGCCCGACGTGGTCCTGCCGGCGATCAACGGTGTCTTTGGCAACATGAACCACATTGACGCGGCGCGATTGGTTTCCGAGGCGAAGCCGCGCATCGCGATTCCCTGTCATTATTGGACGTTGGCGGAGCAAGGTGCGGGTGACCCGGCGGGATTCGTCCATGCGTGCGCCGTCATGTGCCCCGGGGTGCAGGCGATGTTGTTGCGACCTGGTGAGGGGCTGACGGTGGAGGCGGGAAGACGTGAAACGTGAGGCGTGAAGCGTGAGAAGTAAAACGTAAGGCGTGAGGCGTGAGGAGGGAATGAACCATATGAAGAATAAGCGGGTATTGGTGACGGGTGCGGGCACGGGGTTGGGGCGTGGCATTGCGCTGGAGTTTGCGCGGCGCGGGGCGGTCGTGGCGGTGCACTACTCGCACAGCGCGACGGGCGCCGACGAGACGGTCAAGCAGATCGTGGGAGCCGGCGGGAAGGCGGCGGCGTTCAAGGCCGATTTCAAGGACGTTGCTCCGTTGCAGACCCTGGCCTGCGAGGCGGTGGCCTTTCTGGGCGGGCTCGATGTCCTGGTTAACAATGCCGGGATCACCATGAACCGGCCGTTCGAAAAGACTACCGTCGAGCAGTTCGATACGCTCTATGCGGTGAATGTGCGGGCCCCGTACTTTTTGAGCCAGGCGCTGGTGCCGGAACTGGGGAAGTCGAAAGGGGTGATTATCAACATCGCCTCGATTCATGCTTTTCAGGCGTTTATCGAGCATACGGTCTACGCCAGCACCCGTGGTGCCATCGTGACCCTGACGCGCAATCTTGCCGTGGAGCTGGCGCCGCGTGGCATCCGGGTGGTGGGCCTGGCGCCGGGCGCGGTGCCGATTCCCAGCCATTTCAAGTCGTCGCCCGGAGTGGATATGGAGAAGGCGATCAAGGAATTCGGCAAGAGCATTCCCTGCGGGTTCGCCGGCACGCCGCGGGACATCGGCAACATCGCGGTGTTTCTGGCGTCGGACGAATCGCGGTACATTGTCGGCCAGACGCTCGTGGCGGATGGCGGCACCACTTCGTGGATGCACTTCAGCGAGGATTTCAAGAACCCAATGACCGCCCAGTTCGGCCAGGGCTATGTGCCGGGCGTGTGAGGGGCGGGGAGGGGGGGGGCGTGTCGGGTGTCGCGTGTCGTAAAGAGGATATGGAGATGGCTAGTAACATGATGGATAGTCTGACCCGGATTGGCATGCCCCCGGTTGTGCTCGACACTCCTGATGGCGCCCGGTTGCTGCTGCTGCCGGAACACGGGCGTCTGCTCGGACTCTACCCGGATGATGCGGACGAAAACTTCCTCTGGACGAATCCCGCGCTGGGCGATGAGGCTTCGGCCCGTGCCTATTTCGCCCGCCGTGGATGGCTTAACCCCGGCGGCGACCGCACCTGGCTCGCGCCCGAAATCGAACTGTTCATCGGCGATGTGGATCGGGTTTTCGAAACCTATGCCGTGCCGCCTGCGCTCGATCCAGGCCAATGGAAGTTGGAGGCGACCTCCGTCTCGGAAGTCCGTCTGGTCAACGAAACCCGTGTCCGTCTCCATCGGCAGAACCGTGATGTCGGGGTGCGCCTGACCAAGACCTACAGCGTGGCGCCCAACCCGTTGCGGGATGTGGCCGGGTTGCAGGTTGCCGGCTATACTCTGGCCACCACCCTGGAGGTGGAGTCGCAGCCCGGCGTGCCGACTCGGCTCGGGATCTGGAACCTCCTGCAACTGCCTCAGCCCGGTACGATGTGGAT